>JAICUV010000173.1 GCA_025935655.1 Chloroflexota bacterium
GCTCCCCGCCAACCCGGGTGACCTCACGCTCATCTATCGCGCGAGCCACCCGCTGGACCTCGTGTTCCGCGACGAGCTCGAGCAGCTTGCCCGACACCGTGGCGCGCGGGTCCTGTACGTCATCGGCCACCGGGGCGGCGGCCATGACGGTCATGCGGCGGGCGACCCGTTCGGCACGGAGGCGATCCGCCGCCTCGTGCCCGACATCGCGAGCCAGGACGTCGACCTCTGCGGGCCCACCGGTCTGATGCAGGCCGTCGAGGGCCATCTGCGCGAGCTGGGCCTGCCGCGCGGCCAGCTCCACGCCGAGCGCTTCGCCTACTGAGCGATGCCCAGCTGCCGCGCGGCAGCCACCACACGCCGTCGGCCGGGCGCCCCGGCCGGCGACCCCGGGGGCGGACGGGACCGACCTCCCCCCAGCGGCCCCGCCCGCCCCCGGGTCCTCTCACCGTCATCTCAGCCACCGCGACCACCATCCAGCGGCAACCGACCATCCCCACACCTGGAGCGCCCCCGTGTTTCCGAAGCGTGGCGCGATCGCCCTCGGGCTCACCGCGATCGCGCTGGTCCTCCTCATCAGCTTCCGCACCCCGACCGACACGGTGCCCGGGGGCGCCGGCACCGCGGCCGTCGGGCGCGGCGCGACCGGACAGTCCGACCCGACCGGCGCCACGCGTGGCTCCGCGGACACCGCCGCCCAGGCCGGCAGCAGGACCGTCGACGGACCGGTCGTCCAGACGCGCTTCGGGCCCGTCCAGGTCGAGGTGACGCTCCAGGGCTCGACGATCACCTCGATCACCGCGCTCCAGCTCCCGGGCGGGGATCGCCGGTCCGCCCAGATCAGCGACCGCGCCGAGCCCGCGCTCCAGAGCCAGGCGCTCCAGGCGCAGAGCGCGAACATCGACGGCGTGTCGGGGGCCACGTACACGAGCACGGCCTATGCGCGGTCGCTCCAGGCGGCGCTCGACGCGGCGGGGAGCTGACCCGCTCGATGGGCCCCTCGGCATCCACGGGCCGCCGCCAGGTCCGCGTGGAGCACGTCATGGGCACGACCGTGTCCATCGACGTCCGGGAGCCGTTCGTGGCCGAGGCCGCGATCGACGACGTCATCGCCTGGTTCCACGACGTCGACCGCAGGTTCAGCCCGTACCGCGCCGACAGCGAGGTGACCCGCGTGGGCGACGGACGCCTGGCCCTGGAGGACGCGAGCCCGGATGTGCGGGCGATGTTCACGCTCGCGGACGACCTGCGGGGCCGCACCGACGGCTACTTCGACCCGCGCGGCTTTCGCGCGGACGGGCGCCCCGATCCCACCGGGGTCGTGAAGGGCTGGTCCGTGGACGAGGCGATCGCGCGGCTGCGCCTCGCCGGGGCGCGCAACGTGCAGGTGGCCGCCGGCGGTGACCTCGTCGCGGCCGGGGAGGCGGAGCCGGGCCGCGGCTGGCGGATCGGCATCCGGCACCCGGACGACGCCGGGAGCGTGGCGGCCGTGCTGGAGGTCCGCGACCTCGGCGTCGCGACCTCCGGCCTGTATGAGCGCGGCGGGCACATCCGCGACCCGCACACCGGGCGCGTCCCCACCGGGCTGCGCTCGATGACGGTCGTCGGACCGTCGCTCGCGATCGCGGACGCGTTCGCCACCGCGGCGTTCGCGATGGGCGAGGCCGGCACCGCGTGGGTCGCCCGGCAGGCAGGCATGGGCGCGCTCGCGATCACCGGCCGCGACCGCGTGGTCTGGTCGCCGCTCGTCGGCACCCTCCTGCGCACCGAGGGCCGCTGACCTCTCAGCACCCTCTCAGGCGCCGGGCGTTCACTGGGTGCGATCCACCCGCCTGCGCACCGCGCGGAGTCGCACCGCATGACCACTCCGATCACCCCTGGCGAGCCCGACCCGTACCGGCCCGTCTTCGCCAGCCCCGTCGAGCCGTCTCCGCCACCCGCGCCCGCCGCGCCGCCGGCGCCGCCCGCCCCGCAGTTCGCGGCGCCGGCCTCGCCCGCGGCCGGGCCGGGTCCGCTCGCGCCGTCCCGTTCTTCGGGCGGCGGCGACGGCGGCCGAGACGACGGCGGCCAGCGCGGTCGGGGCCGGAGCGGCATCGGCACGGTGCTCGTCGCCGCGGTCCTGAGCGCCACGCTTGCCGCCGGGGGAACCGCGGTCGCGGTGACCCGGCTGCTTCCCGCGCAGCCGGCGACGCCGACCGACGTCGGGGTCGCCCGCACGACCAGTTCCACGACGGTCCAGGCCATCGACCTCACCGCCGTCATCGCCGAGGCCCAGAAGTCCGTGGTCACGATCACGGCGAACGGGGTGAGCACGGACGGCTTCTCGCCGTTCGGCCAGCCCGTGGGCGGGATCGGGTCGGGGATCGTCCTCACCGCCGACGGCTACATCCTCACCAACCGCCACGTCGTGGAGGGCGCCCAGACGCTGAGCGTCGAGCTCCAGGACGGCACGACCTACGACGCCCGGCTGGTCCAGCAGTCCGACACCAAGGACCTCGCGCTGATCAAGGTCGAGGCGACCGGGCTCGCTGCCGCGCGGATCGGCGACTCGTCCGCGGTCCAGATCGGCCAGACGACGCTCGCCATCGGCAGCCCCCTCGGCACGTACACCGAGACCGTGACCCGGGGCATCCTCTCGGGCCTGGGACGCGACGTCACGGTCCAGGACGAGCAGACCGGGCGCCCGACCACGCTCACGGGCCTGATGCAGACCGACGCCGCGATCAACCCCGGCAACAGCGGCGGCCCGCTGCTCGACGCCTCCGGCGCCGTCATCGGCATCAACACCGCGGTCGCGAGCAGCGCCCAGGGCCTCGGCTTCGCGATCCCGATCAACGACGCGGCCGACCTCATCGCCAAGGCGACGGGCGCCGGCGCCTGACCCCGACCCACCAGGACGCAACGAGGACGCCATGACGACGCCCACCCCGGAGCACGAGCCGGTCACCGAGCGGTTCGAACCCATCCCGGCCGGCCAGCTGCCGCCGGCGGTCGCCGCCCCTCCGCCTGCGGCACCGGCGCCGGCACCCGTCCCGCCGATGGCACTACCGCCGACCACGTTTGCGGCCCCGGAGCCCGGCGGCATCCCCACCCAGCCCGTGCTCCCCGGCGCGCCCGTCGTCGCCGGCGGCACGTCATCCGCGGGCGGGTACTCGTCCGGTGGCTCGCCACGCGTCCTCAACCTCGTCCTCGGCGTCGCCCTGCTCATCGCGGTCGCGGGCATCTCGTTCGCGATCGGCCGCACCAGCGCGCCCGCCGGTACGAGCGCCGTCTCGAGCACGGGATCCGACCCGACCGTCAACGGCGGCATGGGCCCGCTCGCGGGCCGGGGCCCCAATGCGAGCTTCGATCTCAACGGCAACGGTGGTCCCGGCACCGACCCGGATGGCGACCGGGGATTCGCGGGTGGCCGGCCGTTCGGCATCGGCGGACTCGGCATCGAGGGTACCGTCCAGTCCGTGGACGGCTCGAGCGTGACGATCAGGACCGCCGACGGCGCCACGATCACCGTCGGGATCGACGGCAGCACGACGTACCACCGGCAGGCCGATGCGCAGGCGTCCGACGTGCAGGCGGGCAGGACCGTCATCATCACCCTCGCGGACGGGTTCCGGCCCGGGCGCGGCGCCGCCGGCAACGGGTCCATCACCCTCGGCAACGCCGGTTCCATCACCGTGGTGCCCTGAGAAGGGCACGCCGCAGGATCGTGAACGACCGATGCACCTCCTCCTCGTCGAGGACGACGAGCGCCTCGCCCGCAGCCTCACCCGCCTCCTCGAGGAGGACCGGCACATCGTGGAGCACGCGCCCGACGGCCGGACGGGCGTGGAGCTGGCCTCGGCGCTCGACGGCCTGGACGCGGTGATCCTGGACATCGGCCTGCCCGACATGTCGGGCCTGGACGTCGCCCGGCGCATCCGCAAGGACGGCATCGACGTCAGCATCCTCATGCTCACCGCCCGCGACACCGTCAACGACCGCGTCATGGGCCTCGACGCCGGTGCCGATGACTACGTGGTGAAGCCGTTCGCGTACCAGGAGGTGGCCGCGCGGCTCCGGGCCCTCGCGCGCCGCGCCGAGCCCGGCCCGCGACGCGCGGAGCCCGTCCTCACGGCCGGCGCGATCTCGCTCGACGAGGCCGCCCGGCGGGTGACCGTCAACGGGCGGAACGTCGACCTCAGCCCGCGCGAGTTCTCGCTCCTCGAGGCGCTCCTGCGCCACGCCGGGCAGACGCTCACCCGCGACCAGCTCCTCGACCATGCCTGGCCGTTCTCCGTCGCGGTGACGCCCAACGCCGTGGACGCGTACGTGCACTACCTGCGCACCAAGCTCGGCGACGCCGGCGCGCAGGTGGAGACCGTCCGCGGCGTGGGGTACCGCCTGGCCGATGGCTGACGGGGTCCGCCTGGACGTCCGCGACGACGACGCGGAGCAGGCGGCGCTCGGCGACGAGGCGCGCCTCATCCGTCGCGTCCGCTGGCGTCTCGTGGCGTGGAGCGGCATCTCCACCCTGGTGGTGCTGCTCATCCTCGGTGCGGCGCTGTACGCCGTGACGGCGAGCACGCTCAGCGGCGCGAGCATGACCCAGCTCGAGAACCGCGTGGACCCGTGGGTGGCGCGCCTCTCCGGCAATGCCGCCGGCGGGGATGGGCCGGGCTTCGGGTTCCAGCCCGGCAACGGCAACACGTTCCTGTTCGCGTTCGACGACGCGGGCACGCAGGTGGGTCTCGAGGGCGAGCGGGCGGTCGCGCTCGAGGGGATGCCCGAGGCGGGCAGCCTCGCGGCGGCCCGCACGGCGAAGGACGGGCGCGACGTCCGGACGGTGGACGTGACGCTGGGCAGCTCCACGTTCCCGGCCCGGCTGCTGACCCAGCGCGTCGTGTACGTCCAGGACGGCAAGACCTACTTCCTCCAGGCCCTCCAGGACCGCTCGACCGAGGTGGCGACGCTCCAGTCGCTGCTCGTGACCCTGCTCGTCGGCGGGATGGTCGTCGTCGTGGTCGCCTTCGCCTTCGGGGCCGTGTACGCCAGCCGGGCGCTGGTGCCCATCCGCCAGTCGCTCGAGGCCCAGCGGGTGGCGCTCCGCCGCCAGCGCGAGTTCGCGGCCGATGCGAGCCACGAGCTGCGCACCCCGCTGACCGTCATCCGCTCCTCGGTGGAGCACCTCCAGCGCCACCGCGACGAGCCGGTGGCCCAGTCGGCCGACGCGCTCGAGGACATCGACGCCGAGGTCACCCACCTCACGACGCTCGTGGACGACCTGCTCCTGCTCGCCCGGTCCGACTCCGGCGCCATCCACCTCGAGGCCGTGGAGCTCGACCTCGGCGACGTCGCGTTCGACGCGGCCGGGTCGCTCGGCCGGGCGGCAGAGGCGCGAGGCGTCCGCGTGGTCGTGGACCCGGAGCCCGCGATGGTGACCGGCGACCCAGCCCGGCTGCGGCAGCTCGTGATGATCCTGGTCGACAACGCCGTGCGCCACAGCCCCCGGGGCGGCGAGGTCACCGTCCAGGTCCGTGCATCCGGTGCGATCGCGGCGATCGAGGTCTCCGACCAGGGCCCGGGCCTGCGCGAGGAGGACATGCCCCACGTCTTCGACCGCTTCTGGCGGGCGCCCGGCGCCCCGTCGGGCGGGACGGGCCTGGGCCTCGCCATCGCGAAGTGGATCGTCGACCGGCATCGCGGCCGGATCGGCGTCGCGAACCGGCCGGGCGGCGGCGCCGCGTTCCGCGTGGAGCTGCCCGCGGTGGGACAGCCGCCGATCGCCCCGCCGCCGCCCCCGGAGGACGCGGGTCGCGCGACTGAGCAGGGGGCCTGATCGGCCGGTCGGGTCGGGTCCCGCGTGGTACCCTCGGCCCATCCTGATGGCCGGTCCCGTGAGGCCGGCATGTCGGTCCTGAGAGGCCGGGTAGGAGGAAGTCAGTTGCGCATGCGCATGCCCGCCTGCGGCGTCACGCCGCGGCACGCCGGGTCCTGAGTGATCGCCCCACCGTCCGTCGGCCATCCGCCGCTGCCGCGCGCCGATTCCATCGTCGATCCCCGGGTCGGCGACGCCGGTCCGGCGCTCCTGGCGCTCGAGGATGGCACCGTGTTCCCCGGCATCGCGTTCGGGGCACCGGTGTCCGCCGGCGGCGACCTCGTCGTCAACACGTCGCAGACCGGGTACCAGGAGATCGCGACCGATCCCTCCTATGCGGGCCAGGTGGTCGTGATGACGTACCCCCTGATCGGGAACTACGGCCGGCTCCACGCGGACGACCAGTCGGAGCGCCCGTGGCTTCGCGGCCTCGTGGTGGCGCACGCGACGGCGGCCGTCCTCGACGACGCCCGCCAGCTCGCGACGCTGCTGCGCTCGAACGGGATCCCGGCGATCGCCGGCGTGGACACGCGCGCCCTCGCCCGGCACCTCCGGTCGAGCGGCTCGCTGCGCGGCATCCTCACCGAGCCCGGGATGACGGACCACGCGACCGCCGTCGCCCTCGCCCGCGCCGTGCCCCGCTGGGAGGACCAGGACTTCGTCGCCCAGGTGTCGCCCGCCGCGGTGCGTGAGGTCGGCGATGACCCGGCCGCGCCGCTCGTGGCGATCGTGGACTTCGGGCTCAAGGCGAACATCGTGCGCAGTCTCGGCCGGCGCGGCGTCCGGGTCCGCGTCCTCCCGCACACCGCCGGCGCGAGCGACGTCCTCTCGTCCGACGTGGCGGGGGTCGTGTTCTCGCCCGGGCCCGGGGACCCGGCCCGGCTCGATGGCCCGGTCGCGCTCGCCCGCGCGGTCATCGACGATGGTCGGCCGCTGCTGGGGATCTGCCTCGGCCACCAGATCGTGGGCCGGGCGGCGGGTGCCGAGACGACCCGCCTGCGGTTCGGTCATCACGGGGCGAACCACCCGGTCCAGGACCTGGACACGGGGTACGTGCAGGTGACGGCGCAGAACCACGAGGTCCAGGTCGTCGGCGGCAGCCTTCCCGCGAGCTCCGGGTTCCGCGTGAGCCAGCTCAACCTCAACGACCGCTCGGTCGAGGGCCTCCGCCACGCCGAAAAGCCGATCGAGACCGTCCAGTACCACCCCGAGGGCGCGCCCGGGCCGCTCGACGCGCTCGCCGTGTTCGACCGGTTCGTGGACGCGATCCGGGTCCGCTCGTGACGATCGCGGACCGGCCCGCGCCCGCGACCCGGGTGGCGCGCAAGAAGCCGGAATCGGTCCTGATCCTCGGCTCGGGGCCGGTGGTGATCGGCCAGGCCGCGGAGTTCGACTACGCCGGGACGCAGGCGTGCCGGGCCCTCCGCGCGGCGGGCGTCCGGACGATCCTCGTCAACTCGAACCCGGCCACGATCATGACCGACCCGTCGGTCGCGGACGCCGTCTATCTCGAGCCGCTCA
>JAICUV010000101.1 GCA_025935655.1 Chloroflexota bacterium
ACGAACGGCAACAAGGAATTCGATTTCGGTAGCAAGGATGGCGACAAGGCCATCAGCCACATCATCGTGTGCGTCGCGAAGACGACCACGACTACCGAAGAGACCACGACCACCACCGCAACGACGACCACGACCGAAACTGAAACCACCGCCACCACCACGACAACGACGGTCTCCACGGACACCGAGACGACCGGGACCGAGACGACCGCCACCACGGCGACGACCACCACGACGACCCCCGAGGGCGCCGTCGAGGAGCTGACGCCGCCGCGCACCGACGCGCTGGCGCAGCCGACGTCGTCGAGCTCGGTTCCGACCAGCCTGCTGCTGGTTCTTGCCGGCATCCTCGCCGCCGCCCTGGTGGTGATCCCGGCCGCAGCACGGCGCCGCTGACCTTCTGCCTGGTGGCACTGCCACCACCCGGCGACGAGAACGACCCGGAGGGTTCGCCCCCCGGGTCGTTTGCCGTGTCAGTCGGGAAAGACCCGGAACGGGAAGTAGGCGATGAAGCCGACGACGTACAGGAGGAGGTACGACCACAGGACGAAGCGCGGCAGCTTCGATCGCAGGAGCAGGATCGCGATCGCCGTCGCGACCGCCGGCACCACGGGCAGGAAGTAGTAGATGTACATGATCCGGTTGGTGACCACGCCCAGGAAGACATAGGGCAGCCAGTTCGCGGCCGCCCAGGAGACGGCCCACAGGGCCGGCCCGTCGCGGCGACGCCAGGCGAACCAGATCGTGAACAGCATCGCGATCGGCAGGGCGCCGGTCAGCAGCTCGTTCATGGCGCCGCGGAAGTCGATGCGTGCGACACGCGACACGAGGTTGTCGCCGGACTTCACGGACACGTCGGTGCGCAAGTACTGGATCTGGCAGTCGTTCACCGGCCACTGCCATGGCCGGCTGTCCGCCTTGGGGCAGATGCCGACCGTGCCGACGGGCTGGTTGAGGTTCGCGCCGTACGTGATCATGTGCGCGATGTGCTCGAACGGGTTCTTGAACTCGGACCACTTCGCGTCGAGCATGGCGAGGCCGCCCACGAACAACGAGACGGTCAGGACCACGAACACGACCGGGCCCCCCAGCTGCCGGACGTGAATCCGCCGCTCGGCCCACCAGCCGGGCGCGACCTGGAGCAGCCACAGCAGCAGGATCGCGCCGATCGCGTACATGGCCGTGAGCTTCACGAGGAGGCCGAGCGCCATGAAGATCGCGGCCAGCACCCAGCGTCTGCGCAGGGCGAGCCAGGAGGCGACCAGGGCTGGCGCGAGCGCCATGATGTCGAGCACGCCGATGCGTCCGTGGACCATCGACAGGTTGTCCAGCGAGACGAGGAACACCGCCAGCAGCGCGAGCCAGGCCGACCCGCCGGCGGCCCTGATCGTCAGCCACAGCGCCATCAGGACGACCATCCCGGCGATCACGCTGGGGATGCGCCAGCCGATGCCGTTGTCGCCGAACACCGTCATGGAGCCCGCCATCAGGAGCTTGCCCAGCGGCGGGTGCTCCTTGTTCGGGTCGAGGTACTTCTCGCGGTCGCCGTACTTGCCGCCCTCCGGGATGTCGATGCCGAGGATCACGCGGGCGGCGTTCACGTAGTAGGCCTCGTCGAAGATCGTCGAGCCCTTCGGCAGGTCGAGCCAGATCACGCGCGTCACGAACGAGAAGACCAGGAGCAGGCCGAGCAGGACGTGCGGGTCGCGCAGGCTCTCCGTGGAGCTGCGAACCACGGCCGCGGTCGGTGCGACCCAGCCGGGCATCGGGCGCTGCCACGGTCTGGCCTGGGGCGACTCGGGCGTGTCGGGCGTGTCGGGCGTCTCGGATGCCGCGGGCGTCTCCGCGCCCGCCGACGGCGGGCCCTCGACGAGCAATGCGTCCTCGACCGGCGCGGTGTCGGCCGGCGTGTCGTCGCTGGGTCCGGGTGCCGAGTCCATGCTCCTCCTGTCCGATCGCGCGCAGCGTAGCCGATGTCCTCGCGGCGCCCAGCATGGTGCACGCACGCGCCACGGACCCTGGTACCAGGGTCCCGGTGCCGGGACCAGGACCATCGGTGCCCGGGCGCACCGGTTCCGGCTCGCCTTGGGCGATGGAGGGCGGTCTGCGCCGGAGCGGGGCAGGACCCGGGTACTGGACGCGACCCGGTCCCCGGGCCAGGATGGACGCACCGGAATCAGGCACCGGGACCGGGGAGTCAGGCCCCCGGGACGACTCGCGGCAGACGTTCCGCCGCACGCACGCAGCTCGGGGACCAACCAGTGACGCATTCCATCCAGGCCCGGCTCGCGGGCATCGTCGTGGCCGCCGGCCTCGTCGTGGCCGCCCTCGCCGCTCCGGTGGCTGCGTTCGCGGCAGAGCCCGGTGCAGATCCGAGCGGCTCGAGCGCCGACGCACAGCCCACCGAGGCACAGCCCACCGACGGTGGCGAGGTCGTCTACGACCCGATCTTCCTCACGCCGACGCCGGACGCGACGCCCGTGGGGGAGGTCCGCGCGATCACGAGCCGCCCGGACCCCACCCCGCCGGCCACGGACTCCATCGGCGGACCGGCGACCCGCACCTCCGGCTCCGGCGTCGAGGCGATCCTCCTGGGCCTTGCGGGCCTGTCATCCATGGTCCTGCTGCTCGGGCGAGTGCCTGCCGCCCGACGCCGCTAGATCGGTCGCTGTCCCCGAGACGCGACGGACGGCCCGGGTGCGGAGCGCCGCATCCGGGCCGTTCCCTGTCTCAGAGGTCCAGCACGCTCCCCGGCCAGACGAACGACACCGGCCCGTCGTACCCAGCCCGGACGGACGCCTCGGTCTCGTCCGGGTCGAAGCCCATCTGGAGGTGCGTGAGCAGGACCCGGCCGACGCCCGAGGACCCTGCGATCCCGGCCACCGATGGTCCGTCGAGGTGGGCCACGCCATCGGGGATCGGCCCTGGACCGAAGGACACCTCGGTCAGCAGCGTGTCGCCGGGCTCGATGAGCGGGCCCAGGTCGGCCGCCCGCCCGCAGTCGCCGCTGTAGACGAGGCCCGGACCACCGCCGGCCGGTGCGACCCGCATCGCGTAGCTCTCCGCGGTGTGGCGCACGAGCCCCGCGCGCAGCCGGAGGGAGCCGATGACGCGTTCGCCGGTCCCCAGCACCTCCGTGTCCAGCGCCTGCGCGCTGAACCCCGGCTCGTCGTGCAGGGCGTCGAGACGGTCGGCGAGGCCCGCCGGTCCCAGGACGCGGACGCGGCGCGGCGGCTCGTGCTCGTAGCGCAGGTAGTGGCGCAACGGAACGAGGTCGATGTAGTGGTCGGGGTGGAGATGGCTGATCGCCACCGCCGCGAGGTCCGTGGGCGGGATCGCCGCGAACAGCCGCGGCAGCGAGCCCTGGCCGAGGTCGAGGACGATGTGGGTTGCGCCGTCGCTCACGAGATAGCAGGCGCCGGTCGCGCCGATGCGGTCGGTGTACGCGGGACCCGCTCCCAGGACCGTCAGCCGCATGCGTCCCTCCTGTTCGCGGAGGGTACCCGGGACCCGCCTAGGGCTGTTGGCCCGTTCCGCCCCCGCCGGGGGCTGCGGTGGCTGCCGGCGCGTGCGTTTTCGCCGGGTGCTCGTTGCCGGCAGGTGCGGGGGTCCTGGCGGGCCTGGGATCCTTCGACGGCTTGCCCCCCGGGTTCGCGGGCCCCGCGCTCGGGTCTGGGCGGCCACCCTGGCCCGCCCCCGCCCCCGCCCCCGCCCCGGTGCCCGTGCCGTTCCCGCCGCCCGTGCCATTCCCGTTGCCGCCCGTCCCGGCGCCGTTGGGTGCGGGCGTGCCCGCGGCGTCGAGGCGCTCGATGACCGCGCTGCTGCGCGTGATCGCGTTCTCGATCCCGGCCCGCGCGTCGTCCGGTGCCGTGGTCAGCAGCGTGGCGAGCACAGTCTCGTGGTACCGGATCGCGTCGAGTGCCCGGTCCGCGGGTCCGCCGGTGGACTCGTCGAGGTCGTCGAGCGCGCCGAGATACGCCTGGACGGCCGCCGACACGGCCCCGGGGTCGTCCCTGGAGACTGCGTCGAGGATCTCGGACAGGCGACCCTGCGCCAGTCCGATCTCCGCCTCGAGGCGCGCCTGGGGGTCCGCGGGCAGGGTCAGCTCCTCGAACGCCACCCGCACGGCGTAGAGCGGCCCGCCCGCACGCGACGTCGCGAACGCGGTGGTCCCGACGAGGAGGCCCGCGAGCACCGCCGCAGCGAACGACACGCCGAGCCGGCGGACGCTCCAGCCGGCGAACGGCCCGCGTGCAGGTCGGTTCCCGGGCTCCGCGCTGGGCACGGCCGCGGGCGCGGACGGCGACGCGAGCCGTTCCCGCCAGGCGGCCTCCATGAGGACCGAGCGGGCGCGCTTCGCCTGGGCCGAGCTCGGTTCGAGCCGCACCCGTGCGTAGCGCTCCATCTTCCGCTCGAGCTCCTCGCCCGCTCGGACTTCCAGCTCTGTCATCCAGTCCTCGTTCACCGGGTGGTCCCCGAGACCCGGCCAAGATCGTCGATGTCGGGCGCGATGCCCAGGTCCCGGCGCAGTGCCGCGATGGCCCGGAACTGGAGCCCGCGGACGGTCCCTTCCTGGCGGCCCATGGCCTCGGCCGCCTCCTTCGCGGACAGGCCCGCGAAGAACCGCAGCTCGACGGCCTCGCGCTGTTCCGGCGTCAGCCGGCGCAACGCGTGCGCGACGCTGTCCATCTCCTGCCGGAGGACCGCGAGCTCGTCGGGCCCGTCGTCGTCGGTGGACTTCTCCACGATGACCTCGCGGGCGACGTGCTCCCGGCGTGTCCGGACGTGATCGATGACGACATTCCTGGCCAGCCGGAACAGCCAGCCCCCGAAGGGGACGCCCCGCTGCTCGTAGCGCGGGAGCGCCTCCAGGACCTTGACGAAGACGAGCTGCGCGAGGTCCTCCGCGTCGCTCGGGCGACCGACGCGGCTGGCGACGAAGCGATAGACCGGCCCGTAGTACGCGTCGAAGAGCGACCCGAATGCCTCCGGGTCACCGGCCTTCGCCGCGGCTACGAGGCGTTCGACCGTCTCGTCGTCGATCGTCATAACGATCCGTGGACCCCCGTGTTAGGGCTCGTGCCCTTCCTCCGCCTTCGCGGGCGCCATCGGCACCCGGATGCGTTCGGCCCCCCGCCGGAACGTGAGCGCGTCGAATCCGGCGCGCGTCGCGTGACGATACGCCTCCGCGAGCCCGTATGCGAACCACTCTGTTCGGTGGGCGTCGCTGCCGATGGTCACGTGTCGGCCGCCCAGCTCGCGGTAGCGCGCCACGATCGCGGCGGACGGGTACGTCTCGCGAGGGAGCTGCCGCAGCCCCGAGGCGTTGACCTCCAGCGCCGTCCCCGACTCGATCAGCGCGCGGAGCACGGGCTCGTACAGCTCCGGAGCCCGCGCGAGGTCGGCCGGCATGACGTGGGGCACGAGGTAGCGCTTGACGAAGTCCATGTGGCCGATGGTGTCGAACAGCCCGGACTGCGCGGCCCCGATGACCTCGTCGAAGTACGGCGCCACGACCTCGGGGAGCGGACGCCCGGCCACGAACGCGGCCACGTTGGACGCCTTGTAGGGCGAGACCGCGCTGATGTGCACCGAGCCGATGACGAAGTCGTGCGGGTGCCGCCGGAGCCAGCCCCGGATGTCGTCCTCGTAGGCGCGCTCGTACGTGATCTCCACGCCGAACCGGATCGCGAGCCCGCGGTGCGCCCATCGCTCGGCGGCGCCCCGCACGTCCCGCTCGCGGTCCTCGAACGAGACGAACCCGTAGGCGGGCATCGTGGGGTCGAAGTCCACGTGGTCCGTGATCGCGATCTCGGCGATCCCGCGCTCGATCGCGCTCGCGCAGTACGCGTCGAGCATCGCGTTCGCGTCGGGCGAGTGGATCGTGTGCAGGTGCGTGTCGAGCGGCAGATCGTGCGATTCGCCGAGGCCGGCCGCGACGCCCGCGACGAAGACGTCCCGCTCGACGTCCGCGCGCTCGCGCGTGTCGGCGGGGTCGGGATGCCCCAGGGAGACACCGCTCACCCGCTGATGACGCCGAGCTCGCGGCCCACGGTGTCGAACGCGCCCAGCGCCCGGTCCAGCAGCTCCTCGGTGTGCGCCGCGGTCACGATCGTCCTGATGCGCGCGCGATCGAGCGCGACGGTGGGGAACACGACCGACGTCCCGAACACGCCCTCGTCGAACAGCCGGTTCGAGAACCGGATCGTCAGCTCCGAGTCGCCCAGGAGCACGGGCGTGATCGGCGTCTCGCTCGTCCCGATGTTGAAGCCCAGCCGGGCGAGCTCGGCCTTGAACCGGCGCGTGTTCGCCCACAGCCGCTCGTGGAGCTCGGGCTCCTCCTGCATGATCCGGATCGCCTCGCGGCAGGCCGCGGCCACGGCGGGCGGATGGCTGGTGGAGAACAGGAACGGCCGCGCTCGCTGGATCAGGATGTCGCGCAGGGCCTGGGAGCCGGCCACGTAGCCGCCCAGCACGCCCACCGCCTTGGACAGGGTCCCGACCTGGATCGCGACCCGCCCGTCGAGCCCGAAGTGGTTCACCGTCCCGCGACCGTCCTCGCCCAGCACGCCGCTCGCGTGCGCGTCGTCGATCATGACTGCCGCGCCGAACTCCTCGGCCGCGGCCACGATCCCCGGCAGCGGGGCGATGTCGCCGTCCATGGAGAACACGCCGTCGGTGACGACGAGGATCAGCCGGTAGGGCGCGCCCTCGCCGTCGCGGCCCTTCGTCGTCGCCTCGCGCAGCACCTCGCGGAGGGCCTCCACGTCCGCGTGCTTGAACACCTTGCGCGGGGCCTTCGACAGCCGCATGCCGTCGATGATCGAGGCGTGGTTGAGCTCGTCGGAGACGATGAGGTCGGTCTCGCCCGTGATCGTCGGGATGACGCCGGTGTTGGCCGTGAACCCGGACTGGAAGGTCAGCACCGCCTCGGTGTGCTTGAACGCGGCGAGGTCGGCCTCCAGCTCCTCGTGGAGGGTCATCGTCCCGGCGATCGTGCGCACGGCGCCGGAGCCCGCGCCGAACTGCTGGACGGCCTCGAGCGCGGCCCGCTTCATCCGCGGGTGGTGGGTGAGGCCCAGGTAGTCGTTGGACGACAGGCTGATGACGCGCCGGCCGTCGAGCGAGACGATCGGGCCCTGGGCGCTGCTCATCACGCGCAGCGGCCGGTACAGGTGGCGCTCGCGGAGCGCGGCCAGCTCCTCGTCGAGGAAGGCCAGCGGGTTCGGGCGGGAAGCAGTCCCCATGTCAGTCCCTCACGCGGTCCAGTCGAGGATGACCTTGCCGGAGTCGCCGGAGCGGGCCGTGGCGAACGCCGCCTCGTGCTCGCGGAACGGGAAGCGATGCGTGATCGCGGGCGTGATGTCGAGGCCCGACTGGAGCATCACCGTCATCTTGTACCAGGTCTCGTACATCTCCCGGCCGTAGATGCCCTTGACCGTCAGCATCTTGAACACGATCTCGTTGATGTCGATGGGGATCTCCGCGGTCGGGATGCCGAGGATCGCGATGCCGCCGCCGTGCGCCATCGAGCTGATGGCCGAGCGGAGCGCCGTCGCGTTGCCCGACATCTCCATGGCCACGTCGAAGCCTTCGACCATGCCCAGCTCCTCGGCGACGCTGGCGAGCGTGCGCTCGCGCGGGTCGACGGTGACGGTCGCGCCCATGCGCTCCGCCAGCGCGCGTCGCACGGGGTTGGGCTCGCTCACCACGACGAACCGCGCCCCCGCGTGCTTCGCGACAGCCGTCGCCATGAGCCCGATCGGCCCGGCGCCGCTGACGAGCACGTCCTCGCCCAGCACGTCGAACGCGAGCGCGGTGTGCACCGCGTTGCCGAACGGGTCGAAGATCGCGGCGACATCCTCGTCCACGCCCGGCCAGTGGTTCCAGACGTTGGTCGCCGGGAGGACGACGTACTCCGCGAACGCGCCGTCGCGCCCGACGCCCAGGCCCACGGTGTGGGCGCACAGGTGGCGGCGGCCGGCCATGCAGTGGCGGCACAGCCCGCAGGTGACGTGCCCCTCGCCGGAGACGATGTCGCCGGGCGAGAAGTCGTAGACGTTGGAGCCCGTCTCCACGACCTCGCCCACGAACTCGTGGCCGACGACGAGCGGCGGGTTGATCGTGCGGGCCGCCCACGGGTCCCACGACTCGATGTGCAGGTCCGTCCCGCAGATCCCCGTCTTGCGGACGCGGATCAGCACGTCGTTGATGCCGACCTCCGGGTCGGGGACGGTCTCGAGCGAGAGGCCCGGGCCGGGCGCGGTCTTCACGAGAGCGAGCATCGGCGCCTCTCCTCGGTCCTGCCGCCGGTCCCCGGTGCGCGACGCGTCAGGCGTCGCGGCGAGGATCGTCGGTCCAGTCGACGACCGGATTCTCCACCACGCCGATGCCCTCGATCTCGCATCGGACGCGGTCGCCGGGCACCAGGAACACCGGCGGGTCGCGGAACACGCCGACGCCCGCGGGCGTGCCGGTGATCACGAGATCACCGGGGTCGAGCGTGATCTGCCGTGAGATGTAGCTGATGAGGCTGGGGACCGAGAAGAGCATGTCGGCCGTATTCCCGTCCTGCATCAGCACTGGCACGCCGGCCTCCTCGCCCCGACCGGGGATGCGCCAGGAGCGGATGGCGAGGCCGGCGGCCGGATCCACCTCGTCGGGCGTGACGAAGGTCGGGCCGATCGGGAGGAACGTGTCGCTGCCCTTCGCGCGCAGCCACTGGCCATCGCCCTTCTCGCCCTCGTGGAGCGCCTGCGGCGTGCCCTGCCAGTCACGGGCGCTCACGTCGTTGGTCACGACGTACCCCGCCACGTACGCCAGCGCGTCCTCCTCGCTGACGCGCCGCGCGCGCCGGCCGATGACGACACCCAGCTCCACCTCGAGGTCCAGGGCATGCGTCCCGGGCGGGCGGACGATCGCCTCGCCGTCGCCGATGATCGCGTTGCCGAACTTCGCGAACAGGAGCGGTCGGTCGGGCGCGGGGCGGCCGCCCTCCGCGACGTGATCGCCGTAGTTGAGCCCGACGCACACGATCTTGCCCGGGTGCTGGACCGCCGGCAGGGGGCGGCGGCGCTCGGGGTCGATGCGCTTCGCGCCCTTGCGGACGGCGCGCCTGATCGTGGTCTCCAGGTCCGCCCGCCAGCCGTCCACGTTGACGATGCAGCACACCGACTGCCAGGTGAGCATCGACGGCCGTCGCTCGTGGCGCCGCAGCCGGCCCGCGGTCAGGAGGCCCTCGTCCACGAGCGCCCCGATCCGGTCCTCGCCACGCCGGTCCTGGTGCGCGTACAGCCGCATCGGACGGCTAGCTGGCCGAGGGGCTCGGGCTGGGTTGCACGCTGGGGCTCGCGGCCGGCGCCGAGGCGGCCGGGCTCTCGCTGGGCGCCGCGGACGGGCTCGCCTCCACGGGGGCGCTCGGCGCCGGGCTCGCGGACGGCGGGTTGCACTGCGGCTCCGGCGGGCTGATCCACTGGCCGTCGGGCGAGACCCGCTCGCCGTACTGCAGGAAGAAGTCGTAGACCTGCTGCGTGTCGAGCGTGTCCATGTACAGGACGCGGTTCCAGACCAGCGCCGCGAACTTGGTGGGCATCTGCTCGAACCGCGCGACGACCGGTCCCACCGTGCCCGGCGGGATCTGGCAGATCGCGCTGGTCGGGAACCCGGCGCTGAAGTCGCGCAGCGCCTGGAGCGTGGCGTCGTCGCACGCGCCCTTGTCGCAGGAGTAGAGGAGGACCAGGCCGCCGTGCTCCAGGTTGTGGACCCAGCCGGTCGGCGAGCTGTTGTCGTCCGGCCCGTAGACCTTGGGCTGGAGCGGGCCGTACCCGGATCGGTTGACGTGCTTGCCCGACGCGGGCGGACAGACCGGGTAGGTCACCTTCTCGCCCGAGCTCACGTGCTGGTTGCCCATGTCCGGCTGGATCTGGCCGATCTCGCCGGAGGCCGCAGGCTTGACGGTGTCGATGGTCGTGCAGGCGTAGGTCGGCGCGGCGGCGGACGTGAACACGAAGGCGCTGACGCCCACGACGACGGCGATCACGGCGATCGCGATGATCGGCGTCCGGAACCGCTGGAGCGCGCTCTGCTCCTCGTGGCGGCGGCGCTGCGTCGACCGGCGGCCTGCGCGCGGCGAGCCCGTGGGCCCGGAGGACGGCTTGCGGCTGGACGTCTTGCCGGCGGGGGCGCCCCCGGCGGGCCGCTTGGTCGAGTCTGTCAAGGCTTGCTGCTCCGTGCGGTGCGGCGACGGTCGGGACGGTCGATCGCCGTCGGGGGCGCGATTCTGCGCGACGTTCCGGGAAGGGTAGCGGCAACCGCGCCACAGCGCGATCGGGCGGGCTGGGGGGCGTGGGGGCTCGGGGAGGCGACGCGTCGTGGGAGGCGGCCCGTCGCCCGACACGCGGCCTCGGGGACGTGGCACGTCCCCGGGGACTCGCCCGTGGCGAGGGCGCGCTCATCGACGGGACGGCCCCGTCGCCCCAACGCGGCCCTCATGCACGACAGAATGCGGCGGCGCCCACCCGTGCGAGGAGGCGTCGCTGAACATCGGGTTCGGAGGGGCGCTCGTGCGGGACCTGGCTCGATCCCATTCCGTGGTGCATCGGCGAGGGTGGCTCGCCGCGGGTCCACCGCGGGATCGGCATCGCCGGGCTCCCGATGCCGCTCCCTGGGCGGGAGATCCGCGCTCGGACCGTCGGGTTTCCGCCCGCGAGTCGGAGAAGCGACCTCGCCGGTGGACACATGACGCACATTCCGGTCTGTTCACCGTCTGGCAGGCGGCACGACGACGCCGGCGGCCTCCGGGTTCCGCTTGCCAGGCGGCCCCGCGGCTGGGCGGCGGCCCCCGTGGCCCCGCGGCCGCGAGCCGATCGCTCGCCTAGGTCAGGGCTCGCTGAGCCAGGTGCGGACCTCGGGGCGGGTCAGGCCGAAGAACAGGAGGATCGCGAGGACCGTGGCGAACAGCCCGAACAGC
>JAICUV010000290.1 GCA_025935655.1 Chloroflexota bacterium
ATATGGTCGATGATTCCGATGTTCCGCGTTCGTGCGAGCGGAACGGCTCGTGCCACGGATGGACTCGCTCCTGTCTGCGCTCTGGACTACCACGTGAAGAGGCTGAACGCCTTGTTCGCGTCGGCCATCTTGTGGGTGTCCTCGCGCCGCTTCACCGCTGCGCCGAGGCCGTTGCTGGCATCGACGAACTCGGCGGCGAGCTTCTCGCTCATGCTCTTGCCGTTGCGCTTGCGCGCGGCCTGGACGAGCCAGCGCACGCCGAGCGACATCCGGCGATCGCCCCGGATCTCCACCGGGACCTGGTAGGTGGCGCCACCGACCCGCCGAGGCTTGACCTCGATGATCGGGGTGGCGTTGCGCAGGGCCGCCTCGAGCACCTCGAGCCCCGGGCGCTTGGCCTGGAACTCGGCGCGGGCGAGCGCCTGGCGGAGGATGCGGTCCGAGAGGGTCCGCTTGCCGTCACGCATCAGCTTCGCGCGGAAGCGATCGGTCACGCGGTTGCTCTCGACCGAGTACTTCGCCTTGCGGGGGATGGACGAACGACGGGGCATCTCTACTTCTTCCCGGGTGCCGTGTTGGCCTTGGCACCGTACTTGGAGCGCCCCTGCTTGCGGTCCTTCACGCCGGCCGCGTCGAGCGTCCCACGGATGATGTGGTACTTCACGGAGGGGAGGTCCTTCACCCGGCCGCCACGAACCAGGACCACCGAGTGCTCCTGCAGGTTGTGGCCGATGCCCGGGATGTAGGCCGTGACCTCCATCTGGTTGGTGAGCCGCACGCGCGCGATCTTCCGAAGCGCCGAGTTCGGCTTCTTCGGGGTCATCGTCCGGACCTGCAGGCAGACGCCCCGCTTCTGGGGGGCACCGGGGATCGGCACCTGGCGCTGGCGCAGGCTGTTCCAGTTCTTGCGCAGCGCGGGCGCCTTGACCTTCTCGATCTTCGGCTTCCGCCCGTGACGCACGAGCTGGCTGATGGTCGGCACGGAGACGCGGCTCCTTTCACATTGCTGGTTACTGGTAGTGGTCGGGACCGGCGGATTGCACCCGTGCCGGGGGTCCGGCCGGGGACCGCTCGGAGCTTGAGGGCCGGTTCCCGACGCCCATGCGGCGATCGGGGCCCTTCAAGGCCACGGCCGCGAAGTGTAGCAATCGCCCGATGGGGGTGTCAAACACTCCCCTCCCCGTCGGGCGGTGGTCCGGACCCTGGCGACGGGGCCGGGCATGCGGACGCCCGGGCGGCGGCCCGGGCGTCCGGTGGTGCGTCGGATGGCGGGCGGTCAGCCCTCCTCGGAGGCGTCCTCGGCGTCGGCCAGGAACGGGTTGAACTCGGGCTCGGGCTCGGGCTTGGCCTCGTCCTCCCCCTCCGCGAGGATGGGGTTCGCGTCCGCGTCGTCCTCGTCCGCCCCGGCGATCGTCGCGGCCAGCGCCAGGCCGGCCGTCTCGTCATCGGGTGCGCGGGTCCCGTCCTCGAGGAACGGGTTGTACTCGGCCTCGCCGAGACCTTCGATCGCCTCGCCCGCGAGCGCCTCGAGGGCGGCCCGGCGCTGGCGCTCCTTGATCGCGGCGATGTTCTGCGGCGCGCCCGACCCTGCCGGGATGAGCTTGCCGATGATGACGTTCTCCTTGAGGCCGATCAGGTGGTCGCGGGCGCCGTTGATGGCGGCCTCCGTGAGCACCCGGGTCGTCTCCTGGAACGACGCCGCCGCGAGGAACGAGGAGGTGTTGAGCGACGCCTTCGTCACGCCGAGGAGCACGGTCTGGGCCGTCGCCGGCTCGCCGCCCTCGGACAGGACGCGGTTGTTCGCCTCCTCGAAGTCGAGGCGGTCGATCAGCTCGGTCGGGAGCTGCTCGCAGTCGCCCGGCTGGTCGATCCGCACCTTCTTGAGCATCTGGCGGACGATGATCTCGATGTGCTTGTCGTTGATCGTGACGCCCTGGCTGCGGTACACGCGCTGGACCTCGCGGACGAGATAGCGCTGGACCGCGTCCTTGCCCCGGGTGTCGAGATACTCCTGCGGGTTGATGGGGCCGTCCGTGATCGCGTCACCGGCTCGGATCTCCTGGCCGTCGTCGACCAGCAGCTTCGCGCTGTGCGGGATCGCGTACTCGCGTTCCACCACGTCCTCGGAGCGGACGACCAGGCCGTCGTCGGTCCGGGCGAGGAAGCCCGCGACCGCCACCGCGACGTCGCCCGAGGGCGCCTTCGCGATGACCTGGTTGGCGTTGACCATGTCGCCGGCGGCCGCGAGGACCTCGGCGCCATCGGGCAGCTCGACCGGGGTGTCGAACGCCTCGCGGCTCGTCACCTTGACCTTGCGGCCGGCCTCGCTGTTGATGACCTCGACGATGCCGTCGATGTGGCTGATCTCGGCCTTGCCCTTGGGGATCCGGGCCTCGAACAGCTCCTCGACGCGCGGCAGGCCCTGCGTGATGTCCTGGCCGGCGACGCCGCCGGTGTGGAACGTGCGCATGGTCAGCTGCGTGCCGGGCTCGCCGATGGACTGGGCGGCGATGATGCCGACCGCCTCGCCGATGCCGATCATCTCGCCGGTGGCGAGGTTGCGGCCGTAGCACTGGCGGCAGACGCCGTAGCGTGACTCGCACGCGAGCGGCGACCGGACCAGCACCTCGTCGATGCCGGCGGCGTCGATCGAGCGGGCGATGTCCTCGTCGATCATCACGTCGCGCGCGATGACGACCGGGGCGGTCTCGCCCTTCTTGACCTTCGCCTTGGTGTCGTACAGGTCGGCGGCGACGAGGCGACCGACGAGCCGGCGCTGGAACGCCTCGGGCTCGTCCGCGGACTCGGACCGGATGATCCAGCTGCCCTCGAGCGTGCCGCAGTCGTCCTCGCGCGTGATGACGTCCTGCGCGACGTCCACGAGACGCCGGGTGAGGTACCCGGAGTCCGCGGTGCGCAGCGCGGTGTCGGCGAGGCCCTTGCGGGCGCCGTGGGTGCTGATGAAGTACTCGAGGACGGTCATGCCCTCGCGGAAGTTGCTCCGCACGGGCACGTCGATGATCCGGCCCGAGGGGTCGGCCATGAGGCCGCGCATGGCGCCCAGCTGGCCGATGTTGCCCTTGTTTCCGCGGGCCCCGGAGTCCGTCATCATGCGGACGGGGTTCTCCTCGGTGAGGCCGTCCATCATCTTGTCGGAGACTTCCTTGGTCGTCCGCTGCCACAGCTCGACGACCTGCTCGTATCGCTCGTCCTCGGTGATGAGGCCGCGCTGGAACTGCTTGTCGATGGCGACGACGGCCTCATCGGCCCCGTCCATCATCGCGCGCTTGTCCTTGGGCACGACGATGTCCCAGAGGCCGATCGTCATGCCGCCGCGGGTCGCGAACGTGAAGCCGATGGTCTTGACGCCGTCCACGAGGTGGGCGGTCTCGACCGGGCCGAGCATGCGGTAGCAGGTGTCGACGAGGCGCTTCAGGTCGACGCGCTTCATCGGCTGGTTGGCGAACCGCAGCTCCGGCGGGAGGATCCGGTTGAACATGATCCGGCCGACGGTCGTGCGCACGTGCTGGTCGACCAGCTCGCCCTTCTCCGCGTCCCAGCCCTTGACGACGACGTCCACGGGCTCGTGGAGCGAGACCTTGGCCGCCGCGTGGCGGACCTTGGACTCGTCGCCTTCCTCGCGCTCCGAGGAGATCCGGCTGGCGGACTCGATGCCGCGGGCACCGAGCTCGTACGCGATGATCGCGTCGTCCTCGGTCGCGAACGAGCGGAGGATCGACTTCGTCCTGGACGGCAGGGCGTCCATCGTCAGGTAGTAGCAGCCGAGGACCATGTCCTGGGTCGGCGCCACGACCGGCGAGCCGTCCGCGGGCGAGAGCAGGTTCGCGGTCGAGAGCATCATCGCCCGCGCCTCTTCCTGGGCGGCCGTGGACAGCGGCACGTGGACCGCCATCTGGTCGCCGTCGAAGTCCGCGTTGAACGCGGTGCAGACGAGCGGATGGATCTGGATCGCGGAGCCCTCGACGAGGACCGGCATGAACGCCTGGATGCCCAGGCGGTGGAGCGTGGGGGCGCGGTTCAGCA
>JAICUV010000113.1 GCA_025935655.1 Chloroflexota bacterium
GACGGCTCGTGCAGCCGACCCGAGGGCTGGGCAGCGCGCCTCTCCCCCGGCGAACCGGGTTGCGCCCTCCTATTTGGCCTTGCTCCGGGTGGAGTTTGCCGCGTTTCACTCCGGCCCGAGGGGCCGGCATCGTCACTGTGGCACTGGTCCTCGCCTCACGGCGGACGGGCGTTACCCGCCACCCTGCGCTGGGGAGCTCGGACTTTCCTCACGCCGGTCCGGTCGCCCGGTCCGACGCGCGACCGTCCGGCCGCCTCGCTGGCCGACGGATTGTAGACGAGGACCTCCGGAGCGGATCCGGCCACCCAGCCGTTCGCGCGCTGGACATGCGCTCGGCGGGCGAGGCGCGCGAGCGGGTCAGATCCACACGAGCATGATCGTCGCGACGACCATCGCCGCGAGCACGGCGCTCACGACCCGACGCCGGCGCGGTCCGTCCAGCAGCCGCGCCATCGCCCCGCCGGCTGCGGCCCAGGCGCACGCGGCCGGCACGATCATCGACATCATCGCGAGCGCCACGAGGACGGTGCCCGGCACGGCGGGCAGCTCCGGCGGCAGGAACGTCGTGACCGCGCCCAGCGCGAAGATCCATGCCTTCGGGTTGACGACCTGGAACGCCATGGCGCCCGGCACGCTGAGCGGTCGCGCGACGTCCGCCTGGTGGAGCGTCCCGAGTCGCAGGATCCGCCACGCCAGCCACAGGAGGTACGCCGATCCCGCGACGCGCATCGCGACCCCGAGCACCGGCACCGACGCGACGAGGGCGGCGATGCCCGCGCCCGCCGCGAGCGCCATCGCCCCGATCGCGAGCGCGGTCCCGATCACGTGCGGCACGGTCCGGCGGAATCCGAAGGTGGCGCCGGATGCCCACAACAGGATGTTGTTCGGGCCCGGGGTAAAGGAGCTGACGAAGGAGAAGCCGAGGAGCGCGAGGAGCTGGGCCACGACCCGATGGTGGCCGGGGCCGGTCCGAACGGTCTTGTACGATCCTGCCGCGATGGGCTCCCCCGACGCCGTCTCGCTCCGGGCCTGGCACCCGCCGATCGAGGGCGTCCGAGAGGTGCTCCACGCGCGCTTCGCCGACCACGCCTACCCACCCCACGTGCACGACACGTGGACCCTGTTCGTCGTCGACGAGGGCGCCGTCCGGTATGACCTCGACGGCACGGAGCGTGGCGCGCTCCCGTCGATGGTCTCGATCCTCCCGCCGCACGTCGCGCACGACGGCAAGCCGGGCACGACCGGCGGGTACGCGAAGCGGGTGATCTACCTCGAGTCATGGGTGGTCGGCGAGCACCTGGTCGGCCCGGCGGTCGACGCGCCCGTGCTCCCGGACGCGTCACTCCGGGCCCGGCTGGATGCGGTGCATGCGGCGCTCGTGCATCCCGACGACACGCTCGAGGCCGAGACGCGCCTTCACGCGATCTCGGAGCGGATCCGGCGGTTGCTGGGCGACCGTCCCTCGACCCAGGACGGCGCAACCGGTGCCGATGAGCTCGCGGAACAGCTCCGGACGCTGCTCGACGCGGATCTGTTCGGGACGCCGTCGATCGCGGCGGCGGCGCGGACGATGGGCGTCGGGCCGACGACGGCCGCGCGTGCGTTCCGGCGCGCCTTCGGCCTGCCGCCGCACGCCTACGTGGTCGGCCGGCGGCTGGAAGCGGCGCGCGAGCGGATCCTCGACGGCGTCCCCCTGGCCGACGTCGCCGCCGAGGTCGGGTTCGTGGACCAGGCCCACCTCAGCCGGCGATTCAAGGCGCTCGTCGGGACGACGCCGGGCCGATTCGGCAGGGCCGCCCCGCGACGCTGAGTCGCTGAAACGCCACGCCGCGCCCGGGACGACGTCCCAGGAAGCGGCCGACGACCGGTCCTCGCGACTCACGGTCGCGATCCGGCGCCCAACACGGTCTCGGGCCGGCCCTGCGCCGGTCATCAGCGACTGACAGTCGCGAGGCGCGGCGGATCCGGCGAGCCGCGGCGCGGGGGATGTCGGGCCGCGCCCGGCGCGGCGGATCCGAGGCCAGAGGAGGGCGGAATGCGGCTGCGGCGCGGCCAATGCGGCGCGGCGGATGTGGGGCCAGCCGCGGCACGGCGATGTGCGGCGAGCCGCACCGAGCGCCGGTGCGGATCCACACGCGCTATTCGCGAACGGCGGCCTCTTCCGGCCGCAGGCGGCGCGCCCGGGCGATCCGCGCGGGCCCGCCCGCGGCGACGCGGTCGAGCGCCTCGTTCGCGAGCCGGTCCGCCTGCGAGTTCTGCGCGCGCGGCACGTGCGTCGCCGACCAGCGCCGGAACTCGCCGAGCAGCGCCTTCGCCTGGCCGTGGAGCGGCACGAGCTTGGGGTCCTTCACCCGCCACCGTCCGTGGAGCTGCTCGACGATCAGCTTCGAGTCGAGGAAGAGGTCCACCTTCTCCGCCCCGAGCCGGCCCGCGAGCTTGAGCGCCTCGACGACCCCGGTCCACTCGGCCACGTTGTTGGTCTGGATGCCGAGCGCCTCGGAGATCGTCGCGTCGGGGGGCGCGAGGTGATCGAGGGCGTCGGGGCGCGATCCGTCGATCAGCACCGCGCCCAGCGAGGCCGGACCGGGGTTTCCGCGCGCGGCGCCGTCGGTCCGGATGACGACGTGCGGGATGACCGGGAGCGCAGGGTCGCTCAGGCGCGGCGCCCCACGATCGCCGAGGAGACCTCGAGGATCGCCTGGGTGATGTGGATCCCGCGCGGGCACGCGTCGGTGCAGTTGAAGATCGTCCGGCAGCGCCACACGCCGTCGGCGTCGGCGAGGATCTCCAGCCGCTCCTCGGCCGCGTCGTCGCGCGAGTCGAAGATGAACCGATGCGCGTTGACGATCGCCGCCGGCCCGACGTACGAGGGCTGCGCCCAGAACGACGGGCACGACGACGTGCACGCGGCGCACAGGATGCACTTCGTCGTGTCGTCGAAGCGGGCCCGGTCGGCCGGCGACTGCCGGCGCTCTCGCTCGGGCGGCGCGTCGGACGGCTGCAGGAACGGCTGGACGCTCTTGAACTTGTCGAAGAACCCGTCCATGTCGACGACGAGGTCCTTGATGACCGGGAGCCCCGGCAGCGGCGCGACGGTGATCTTCTTGCCGCCCAGCTGGTCGACGCGGATCTTGCACGCGAGGCGGTTGCGGCCGTTGATCAGCATCGCGTCCGAGCCGCACACGCCGTGCGCGCACGAGCGCCGGAAGGTCAGCGTCCCGTCCTGCTCGTACTTCACCTTGTGGAGCAGGTCGAGGACGCGGTCCATCGGCTCCGCCTCGACGCGGAACGACTGCTCGTGGGGCTTGGTGTCGTGCTCGGGGTCGTAGCGGAGGATCCGCAGCTCGGTCTGCATCGCTCAGTACACGCGGGGCTTGGGCTGGAACTTCGTGATCGTCACGGGCTTGTAGTCGAGCTTCACCTTGCCATGCACCCGCGTCGCGAGCGAGTGCTTGAGGAAGTCGACGTCGTCGCGCTCCGGGTAGTCCTCGCGGCTGTGCGCGCCCCGGCTCTCGGTCCGGGCGAGGGCCGCCTCGACGGTGGTGTCGGCGCAGTCGAGCAGGTAGCCGGTCTCGCGCGCCTCGAGGAGATCCGTGTTGAACGTCCGGCCGCGGTCCTGGACGCACACGTTCCGGTAGCGCTCGCGGAGCTCCGCGACCTTCGTGCGCGCGCGGGTGAGGGTCGTCGCGTCGCGGTACACGCCCACATCGTCCATCATCATGTCCGACAGCTCGCGGCGGATGCGGGCGGCGCGCTCGCCGTTCACCCGGGTCCGGATCGCCTCGAGCTCCTCGTGCACGGGCTCCGCGACCGCCTCGTCGACCGCCGCGAACTCGACCCCGCGCACGTCGGCCGCCATCTGGCGCCCGGCCCGCCGCCCGAACACCAGCAGGTCGACGAGCGAGTTCGTCCCGAGCCGGTTCGCGCCGTGGACCGAGACGCACGCCGCCTCGCCCGCGGCGTACAGGCCGGGAACCACCGTCCCTGCGGCGTCGCGCGTGACCTGCGCGTGGAGGTTCGTCGGGATTCCGCCCATCGCGTAGTGCGCGGTCGGCTGGATGGGGACGGGCTCGGTCAGCGGCTCGACGCCCTGGTAGACCCGGGCGAAGTCCGTGATGTCGGGCAGCTTCTCCTCGATCACCTTGCGCCCGAGGTGGCGCACGTCGAGGAACACGTAGTCCTTGCCCTTGATCCCCCGCCCCGCCCGGATCTCCTGGTAGATCGCTCGGCTGACCATGTCCCGCGGCGCGAGCTCCATGAGGGTCGGCGCGTAGTCCTTCATGAACCGGTCGCCGTTGTCGTTGAGCAGGTAGCCGCCCTCGCCGCGGGCCGCCTCGGACAGCAGGATCCCGATCCCGACGATCCCCGTCGGGTGGAACTGGTAGAACTCCATGTCCTCCATCGGGACGCCGTGCCGGTACGCGAGCGAGACGCCGTCGCCGGTCAGGGACCACGCGTTCGACGTGACCCGGAACATCCGCCCGAAGCCGCCCGTCGCGAGCAGCATCGCCTTGGAGCGGAAGGTCACGAGCTCGCCGTCGGCGATCCGGTACGCGACCAGGCCCGCGGCACGCCCGCCCGAGCCGAGGTCACCGCCGTCGGTCACGAGGTCCACGACGTGGTATTCGTCGTAGAACCGGACCCCGGCCTTGAGGCACTGCTGGTAGAGCGTCTGGAGGATCATGTGGCCGGTCCGGTCCGCGGCGAAGCAGGAGCGCTTCACCGGCCCCTCGCCGAAGTTGCGGGTATGACCGCCGAACCGCCGCTGATCGATCTTCCCGTCGGGCGTCCGGTTGAACGGCAGGCCCATGTGCTCGAGCTCGATCACGGTCTCGATCGCCTCGCGCGCGAGGACCTCGGCGGCGTCCTGGTCGGTCAGGTAGTCGCCGCCCTTGACCGTGTCGAACATGTGCCACTCCCAGTGGTCCTCCTCCTGGTTGCCGAGCGCGGCGCACACGCCGCCCTGGGCCGCCCCGGTGTGGGACCGCGTGGGGTAGAGCTTGGTGAGGACGGCGGAGTCGACGCCGGCGCGGGCGAGCTCGAGCGCCGCCCAGAGGCCCGCGCCCCCGGCGCCCACGACGAGCGCGTCGTGCTCGCGGATCACTGGACCGGGAACGGTAGCGTGGCGACCGCGAGCGTGCCCATGGCGAACAGCACGAAGGCGCCGAGGTACAGGGCCATCGTCAGCAGCGTCCGGACGCCGCCCGACGTGTAGTCCTGGACGATCGTCCGGAGGCCCATGAAGCCGTGGAACACGACGAACGAGAGCATCAGCCAGTCGACCGTCCGCCACGCGAGGTTGCCCCACCGCTCGTCGGTGATCCACTTCGCGGTCTGCTGCGACGGGTCGAACAGGAAGTGCACGATGATGTAGTGCGAGAGCGCGGTCACGAACAGGCCGAGGCCGGTGAGCCGCATCAGGTACCAGATCGCGAGCTCCCAGCCGCCGCCCGGGCGCGTCCGGCTCGAGGAGCGCGACAGCCGGACGCTCATGACGCCACCCGGAACGGCGGCGCGAACCCGAAGGCGGGCGCCATGATCTGGACGAGGATCGGCAGGCCGATCACGAGGAACAGGATCCAGTTCGCGTACCACAGCTGACGGTGGTAGCGGGTCATCGAGGGCCAGAAGTCCATGATGATGATCCGCAGGCCGTTGAGCGCGTGGTACAGCAGGGCCGCGCCGAGCAGCGCCTCGCCCACCCGCCCGAGCGGGCTGCCGTAGACCTGGAGGACGTCGTCGTACAGGGCCGCATTGACGCTCGCGAGCCAGATGTCGAAGACGTGCAGCAGGATGAACACGAAGATCCCGACGCCCGAGATGCGGTGGAACGCCCACGCGAGCATTCCCTCCGAGCCCCGATAGCGCAGGGTCATCGCGTCAGCCGAGCCGGTCGATGATGCCGTCGGCGAACTCGCTCGTGCCGGCGGAGCCGCCAAGGTCGTAGGTCACGGTCGTCCCGTCGGCGATCACGGCCCGGGTGGCGTCCTCGACGCGCTCGGCCGCGGCCTGCTCACCGAGGTGCCGGAGCATCAGGACACCCGACAGGATCATCGCCGTCGGGTTCGCCTTGTTCTGGCCCGCGTACTTGGGCGCCGACCCGTGCACCGGCTCGAACACCGCGCCGTCGACGCCGATGTTGGCGCCCGGCGCGACCCCCAGCCCGCCGACCAGCCCCGCGCACAGGTCGCTCACGATGTCGCCGTACAGGTTCGGCAGGACCATCACGTCGTACAGCTCCGGCTTCTGAACGAGCTGCATGCACATGTTGTCGACGATCCGGTCCTCGAACTCGATCCGGCTCTCGTAGTCCTTCGCGACCGTCGCGCAGCTCTCGAGGAACAGCCCGTCCGAGAGCTTCATGATGTTCGCCTTGTGGACCGCCGTGACCTTGCGGCGGCCGTTCGCGACGGCGTATTCGAAGGCGAACCGGGCGATCCGCTCCGAGGCGGCGCGGGTGATGATCTTGATCGACTCGGCGGCGTCCGGCCCCACCCGGTGCTCGATGCCCGCGTAGAGGTCCTCCGTGTTCTCGCGCACGATGACGAGGTCGACGTTCTCGTAGCGGGTCTCGAGGCCCTGGATCGACCTCGCCGGCCGGAGATTCGCGTACAGGCCGAGCGTCTGGCGCAGCGTGACGTTGACGCTGCGGAACCCGGTGCCGACGGGCGTCGTGATCGGACCCTTGATCGCGACCTTGTTGCGCCGGATCGACTCCAGGACGTGCTCCGGGAGCGGCGTGCCATAGCGCGCCATCACCGCCTCGCCGGCGTCCTGCACCTCCCAGTCGAAGGCGACGCCGGAGGCATCGAGCACGCGCCGCGTCGCCTCCGCCAGCTCGGGACCGATCCCGTCGCCGGGGATGAGCGTGACTTGATGGGCCATGCGCTGATGATAGCCAAGGCCCGGCCCCCGACGCGGCGCGCTACCATCGGCTTCCCCACCCCATCGACCCGGGAAGGACCGTCACGCGCGTGAAGATCCACGAAGCCGACGCGAAGTCGCTGCTCGTCGCCCAGGGCCTGCCGGTCCCCGCGTGGGAGGTCGCCCGCACGCCGACCCAGGCGCGCGCCGCCGCCGTGCGGTTCCTCGCCGATCCCTCGAACGCGACGCGCAAGGTCGTGATCAAGGCGCAGGTGCTCGTCGGCGGCCGCGGCAAGGCGGGCGGCGTCAAGCTCGCGTCGACCGCCGACGAGGCAGAGGACGTCGCCTCGCAGATCCTCGCCATGGAGATCAAGGGGCTGCCGGTCCGCCGCGTGCTGGTGGGGCCGGCCGCCGAGATCGTCAAGGAGTACTACCTCTCGGTCGTCCTCGACCGCGCCACCAAGCGGCTGATGTTCATCGGCTCGGCCGAGGGCGGCGTCGAGATCGAGCAGGTTGCGGTCGAGAACCCCGACGCCATCGTCTACGAGCACGCCGACCCGCTGCTCGGGCTTCCGGACTATGCCGCGCGCGAGCTCGCGTTCAAGATCGGCTTCGGGGCGCACTGGAAGGCCGGCGCGGCGATCGCGAAGGGTCTCCTGCGCGCGATGCTCGCGAACGACGCCGACCTCGTCGAGATCAACCCGCTGGCGGTGATCAAGGAGCACAACGCCGACGGGACCGAGGTCGAGCGCCTCGTCTGCCTGGACGCGAAGATCACGCTCGACGACTCGGCGCTCTCGCGGCACCCGCAGCTCGATGCGCTGCGCGACCTGGACGCCGAGGACCCGACCGACGTCGAGGCCCGCCGCTACGACCTGACGTTCATCAAGCTCGACGGAGACATCGGCTGCATGGTCAACGGCGCGGGCCTCGCGATGACGACGATGGACCTCGTGAAGCGGGCCGGCGGCGAGCCCGCCAACTTCCTCGACATCGGCGGCGGCGCCAAGGCCGATCGCGTCGCGGCGGCGATGCGGCTGATCCTCGACGACACCAACGTCAAGGCGATCCTCGTGAACATCTTCGGCGGGATCACCCGGGGGGATGAGGTGGCTCGCGGGCTGATCGAGGCGCGTGCCCAGCAGGCGCGCGCGGTGCCGATGGTCGTCCGGATCGTCGGCACGAACGCGGCCGAGGCCGCCGAGCTCCTCGAGGCCGCGTCGTTCGTCACCGCCGCCAGCCTCGACGAGGCCGCCGAGAAGGCGGTCGCGGCGGCGAAGGGCGTCGCCGCATGAGCATCCTGATCGATCGCGACACGCGCCTCGTCGTCCAGGGCATCACGGGGCGCGAGGGCGAGTTCCACAGCCGCGCGATGCTCGAGTACGGGACGCCGCTCGTCGCCGGCATGACGCCCGGCAAGGGAGGCCAGACCGCGCTCGACGGCCGTGTCCCCGTGTTCGACACGGTGGCCGAGGCCGTCGCCGAGACCGGCGCGAACACGTCGTGCATCTTCGTCCCGGCGCCCGGGGCGCCCGACGCGGTGCTCGAGGCGGTCGCCGCCGGGATCCGGACGATCTTCTGCATCACCGAGGGCATCCCCGTCCTCGACATGATCCCGGTGGTCGAGGAGGTCCGGCTGGCGGGAGCCCGACTGATCGGCCCGAATTGCCCGGGCGCCACCTCGCCGGGCCAGGCCAAGGTGGGGATCATCCCGGGGTCGATCCATCGCGAGGGGACGGTGGGCGTCGTCTCCCGGTCCGGCACGCTCACGTACGAAGCGGTCCAGGCGATGACCGACGCCGGGCTCGGCCAGTCGACCTGCGTTGGGATCGGTGGAGACCCCGTGATCGGGACGCAGTTCCGCGACGTGCTGGAGCTGTTCGCCGCGGACCCGGCGACCGAGGCGCTCGTGCTGATCGGCGAGATCGGCGGGACGGCCGAGGAAGAGGCGGCCGCCTGGGCGTCGGAGCACCTGGCCGACATGCCGCGGGTGGCGTTCATCGCCGGGCGGACGGCACCCGAGGGCCGCCGGATGGGGCACGCAGGCGCGATCGTGTCGGGCGGCCGCGGGACCGCGGCGTCCAAGGTGGCGGCGCTCGAGGCGGCCGGGTTCCGGGTCGCGGGCTCCCCCACCGAGCTGCCGAAGCTGCTGCGGGAGGCGGGCTACCGCGGCTGATGAGCAGCCTGATGGACCTCGTCGCGGGCGATGGCCGGGACATCGTCCTGGCGCTCTCGATCGACGACACGGCGGCCTTCGACGACGGCGACCGGTTCGTCGCCCATCTGCCGCTCGGTGGCGGCCTCGACCCCACGTGGCTGGACCTGTTCAGCGAGGCGGTGCGATCCGTGACCGGCAAGGACGACTGCTCCGACTTCCTCGACGCCCGCTCCGAGCTCGACGGCGCCCTCGAGGGCGAGCGGATCGTGGACCGGGTGGATCCGGAATGGATCGAGCGGGTGGCCGCAATCGATGACGCGCAGATCGGAGCCTTGGCGGGGCGCTGGATCGAGCTCCTGGAGGAGGAGCTCGGGCTCCTGCCCCGGGAGGAGAAGCCCTGGATCCGGGATCTCGCCGGCCGGATCGTGGCGTTCGCGCGCGCGTCGACCGGCGCGCGCGACGTGGTCTTCGCCTGGGCCTTCTAGCGGCGGCACCACGATGAAGGTCGGGATCTCGCTGCCGCAGAACCCGGGCGATGGCGCCGCGGGCTGGCCGGACATCCGCGACCTCGCGCAGCTCGCCGCGGCCGGCGGCGCCGACAGCGTGTGGGTCGCCGATCACTTCTTCCACCGGGCGCCCGACCACGAGCTCGGCCTCCACGAGCCGTTCGCCCTCCTGGCCGCCGTCGCCGCGGTGGTCCCGGAGATCGAGCTCGGCCCGCTCGTGGCGGCGACGCCGTTCCGCTCGCCGGGACTCCTGGCCAAGATGGCGACGACACTCGACCTCGTCGCCGACGGCCGGCTGGTCCTCGGCGTCGGCTGCGGGTGGCACGAGCCGGAGTTCCGGGCGTTCGGCTACCCGTTCGATCACCGCGTCGGCCGGTTCGAGGAGGTCGTCCGTGTCGTGCGCGGCCTCCTGGACGGCGAGCGCGTGACGTTCGCCGGAACCTGGGTCAGCGTCGACGACGCGGTCCTGCTGCCCGCCCCGGCGCGCCGCATCCCGTTGCTGATCGCGGCCGACGGCCCTCGGATGCTGCGGCTGACGGCCCGCTACGGGGACGCGTGGCAGGCGGCGTGGTTCGGTGTCCCGGACGCCTCGTTCCGCGAGCAGCGGAGCCGGCTGGACGATGCCTGCGGCCTGGAGGGCAGATCGCATCCGCCCCA
>JAICUV010000350.1 GCA_025935655.1 Chloroflexota bacterium
GGAGCTCGGCGTCCCGGAGGCGGACAGGCTGGCGTTCGTCGGGCTGTACGGGTCGCTCGTGTTCGTGCTCGGGCTGCCGCTCGTCCCCCTGTGGGGCGTCTGGGCGGACAAGTACAGCCGCAAGGTGGTCATCGTCCGGAGCGCGCTGGTCGAGATGGCGGTGTTCGGGCTGGCCGCGTTCGCCCGGGAGCCGTGGATGCTGGCGCTGGCGGTCCTGGGCATCGGGTTCCAGCTGGGCAACACGGGCGTGATGCTCGCGGCGATCCGGGACGTCACCCCGCGCGCCCGGGTCGGCACGACGATCGCGATCTTCGGCGCGGCGGGACCGATCGGGTTCGCGGTCGGGCCCGCGCTCGCCGGCATCCTCATCGACGGGGCGGGCTGGGCGATCTCCGGGGTGTTCGCCCTGTCCGCCGTCCTGTCGCTCGGGACCGCCGTGCTCGTGTGGTTCGGGACCCACGAGGTCCGGCCGCCGGTCGTCCCGGAGGGCCGGACGATCACGCTCGCCTTCGGCGCCATGCGGAGCGTGCTGGGCGACCCCATCGTCCGCCGGCTGTTCCTCATCTACGGCGTCGTGTTCCTCGCCAACCAGGTCTCGCGCCCGTACACGCCGGTGCTCGTCGAGTCCGTCGTGGGAACGGGCGTCGGCCTGGCGTCGTCGATCGGCGTCGTGATGGGCGTGGCCTCGCTCGTGGGGGCGCTGATGTCGCCGCTCGCGGGCTACCTCGGCGACCGGATCGGGTTCCGGCCCGTCCTCGTCGTCGCGCTCGCGGCGGGTTCGGTCGCCAGCCTGCTGATGCCCCTGATGCCCGCGCTCGCGCCGCTCGCTGGCTCGGCGATGCTGCTCGGGGCGGCGGCCGCGACGACGGGCGCGATGGTGTTCAGCCTGCTCGCGACCGAGGTGCCGGTCGCCCGACGCTCGCAGACGCTCAACCTCGTCTACCTGCCGCTGTACATCGCCGGGCTCATCGGGCCGGCCGTGGGTGCGGCGATCGCCACGATCCTCGGCCCGCAGGGTCCGTTCATCGCCGGGGCGATCGTGTTCGCCGCGGGGGCGATCGCCGTCGCCTCCCAGCGCTCGATGGGCGGCCAGCGGCAGGCGGAGGAGGTCGCGGCGCCCCTCGGCTGAGGCGGGTCGGCCGATCCAGCGTTCAGCTGACCCTGCGTTCAGCCGATCCAGCGTTCAGCCGGCTGGGTTACGATCCGGCCATGCGGACAGGGATGCCTCCAAGTGCCGAACATCGCGCTGCGACCGCGCCTGCGCGGAGCACGACCGGGCGTCCTGGACGAGGGCGTCGCGCCGCTCGCCGCTGACGAGTCGACGCCTGACGTCATCTCGGCTGGGGGCGTCCGGTGGCTCCACCTGGAGCGCCCGCGCGAGGCGGACCGCGAGTGGCTGGAGCGCGAGTTCGGCTTCCACCCGCTGGCGATCGAGGACGTCGCGTCGCGCAACCAGCGCCCCAAGCTGGACGCCTACGACGACTACCTGTTCATCGTCCTCCACTTCGCGGTGTTCGACAAGGCGAGCGGCCGGCTGATGACCGCGGAGCTCGACCTGTTCGTCGGGCCGGACTACCTGATCACGCTGCCGGACCAGACGATCCCGCCGCTGGCGGCGATGTTCGAGCGCTACCGGGAGCGCGAGGAGGTCCGGTCCGGGATCTTCGCGAAGGGCACCGGCTACCTCCTGTACAAGATCGTGGACACCTGCGTGGACGCGTCGTTCCCGATGCTGCGCAAGATCGGGGCCAAGCTGGACCAGCTCGAGGACGACATCTTCGAGGGGCGCTCGGACAAGATCGTCCAGGACATCTCGAACGCGAAGCAGGAGATCATCAACTTCCGGCGCGTCGTCCGACCGATGCGCGCCGTGCTGCGCGACCTCGAGCGCACGAAGCAGCGCTACCTCCAGGAAGACCTCGACATCTACTTCGACGACATCACGGATGCCGCCGAGCGGATCTGGGACGTGCTCGAGAACTACAAGGAGGTCGCAGAGGCGCTGGAGGACTCGAACGAGTCCGTGCTGTCGCACCGGCTGAACGAGTCGATCCGGGTCCTCACCGCGTTCTCCGTCGCGCTGCTCCCGCTGACCCTGCTGGCGTCCATCGGCGGCATGAACGTGGACCTGCCGGGCGACGAGTCGCTGCTCGAGTTCTGGATCCTCATGGGGGTGATGGCGGTCACCCTGGTCACCATCCTGCTGTTCTTCCGCCGGCGCGGTTACCTCTAGCCGTCGCGTGGACCCGCTCTCCCGCCGGGCCGTGACCGATGCCGCCGCGACCGATGGTCCGGCGCGCACGACCGATGGTCCGGTGCACGCGGCCACGGCGGACGTGCGCGACCGGGCGTCGGCGATCTACGGGTCGCTGCTCGTGGTGTCGCTGGTCGCCGCACAGGCGCGGAGCGACGCGGTGCCCGCCTTCATCGCGGCCACGATCGTCGTCGGCGTCGGCGTGTTCTGGCTGACCGAGGTCTGGACGGAGCTCATCACGCTCCGGACGCTCGGCCCGATCACTCGGCGGCAGACGCTCCTCGTCGCGCGCGCCGAGCTCCCCATGCTGTCCGCCGCGGTCCTCCCCGCGATCCTGCTCGCGACGTCATCGGTGGGTCTCACGACCCCCGAGCAGGCGACGAACCTGGCGCTCGCCGCGGGCATCGGCCAGCTGTTCGTGTGGGGCCTGGTCGTCGGGATGGCGCTGCGACGAGGCTGGGCGGCCGCGCTGGTCGTCGCGGTCGTGGACTGCGCGCTCGGGCTGCTGATCGTGGCGCTCAAGGTCTGGGTGCTGCACTAGGACGCGTCGCGTCGCCGCCGGCCTGCGGTTCCCCCCTTCCCCCAGGCACAACTGGAGCGAGTGCCAGGAGGACCGGGGCCGCCGTTCCGGCCCCATCCAGGTGCACCTACTCGTGGGGCTGGTGCGTGACTGCGAATCGTCA
>JAICUV010000143.1 GCA_025935655.1 Chloroflexota bacterium
CCGCCGAGGGCGAGCTCGCCCGGTTCTCCGACCTGGCGATGGCGATGCGCGATGCCTCGATCTGCGGCCTCGGCCAGACCGCCTCGTCGGCCATCGAGAGCGCGCTCCGGAACGGGCTGGTCCACCTCGACGGCGTGGGAGCGTCAGCGTGAGCATCGAGCACATCTACACGGAGCCCCCGGCGCGCTCACCGCGGGTCCCGGGACCCCCGCCGGCCCCGGACGTCGCGACGGTCGAGGTGACCATCGACGGCGCGGCCGTCGCCGTCCCGGCAGGCTCCACGATCCTCGAGGCCGCCCGCTCGGTGGGCATCGACACGCCGACGCTGTGCTACGTGGAGAACCTCACCCCGGTCAACGTGTGCCGGGTGTGCGTGGTGGAGGTCACCGGGTCGCGGGTGCTGGTGCCCGCGTGCTCGCGGCGCGTGGAGCCGGGGATGGAGATCCAGACAGACTCGGAGCGGGTCCGCCACTCCCGGAAGCTCGTGCTCGAGCTGCTGGGCTCGTCCGTGGACCTCTCGCTCGCCGGCCCGGTCGCACCCGACGGCGACCTCGCGCGCTATGCCGAGCGCTACGGCGCGGACGCCACACGCTTCGGCCCGCCCGCGCCCCCGGCCGCGGCGGGCGAGCGCGACGCCCGCGAGGCCGGCCACCACCACGTGGCCGACGGACAGCCGCATGCCGAGACCGTCGCCCAGCCGGTCAAGGTGGACAACGACCTCTACGTGCGCGACTACTCGCGCTGCATCCTCTGCTACAAGTGCGTCGAGGCGTGCGGCGAGGACGCCCAGAACACGTTCGCGATCTCCGTGGCGGGACGCGGCTTCGACGCCCGCATCTCCACCGAGTTCGACGTCCCGCTCCCCGAGTCCGCGTGCGTGTACTGCGGCAACTGCATCGGGGTGTGCCCCACCGGCGCGCTGATGTTCCGCTCCGAGCACGAGCTGCGCGAGGCGGGCGCATGGGCGCCCGAGGAGCAGACGGTGACCGACACCATCTGTCCCTACTGCGGGGTCGGGTGCACGCTGTCGCTCCACGTCCAGGACAACCGGATCGTCAAGGTGACGTCGCCGATGGAGAGCTCGGTCGCCAGCGGCCACCTGTGCGTGAAGGGCCGCTTCGGCTTCGAGTTCGTGCAAGTGCTCCCGAAGGGGACGCCGCGGGCGTGAGCCTCCTGCTCGCGGGCATCGCGCTGCTCGCGCTGGTGGAGCTCGTCGTCAACCTCGTGTTCCGGCCGCAGTCCGGGCCGTTCGCGCTGGGCGCCGTATTCGAGCCGCACATCCTCGTCGTCGGCGCGGTCGCCGGCGGACTCGCCGTCCTCCTGACGCTCGCGGAGCGCAGCCCGACAGCGTCGCGGATCCGGGTCCTGGGCGTCGTCGTGATCGTGGTCGCCCTCGTGCGCGTCGGCGGCGAGTGGTGGTCGCCGGACGACGGCCCCAACCCCGTCATCCAGACGGCGGGCACGACCCGGCTCACGGTCATGACCTGGAACCTGGAGGTCGGCTCGAAGGCGCCGGCCCAGGCGCTCGCGGGGATCCTCGATCCGCCGGGCAAGGGCATGCCGGACGTGGTGGCGCTGCAGGAGCTGACGCCCCGGGTGGCCGACGCGCTCGAGGCATCCGACGAGGTCAAGTCCGCCTACCCGTACCGCGTGCTCGAGCCCCGCGACGACGTGCGCGGCATGGGCATCCTGAGCTCGATCCCGCTGGTCAAGGGCGCCTACGGCGCGTTCCCGATGCTCCTGACCGCGGGCCTGCTCCTTCCCGACGACACGCGCGTGGACCTCCTGGACGTCCACCCGCTGCCGCCCCGGACATCGACGATCGCCGGGATCCCGTGGGGCATCGACACGCGCCAGCGCGACAAGGAGCTGGAGTCCCTCCGCGCGTCGGTGGACCGGTCGGCCGATCCCACCCGCGTGATCCTCATCGGGGACCTCAACACCACGCCGTTCGAGCCCGGGTACGGGATCGTCGCCCGGGACATGGTGGACGCGCACGAGCGGATCGGCTCCGGGACCGGGTTCACCTGGCGCCCGGCGTTCCTCGCGCCGCTCAACCTGGGCCTCCTGCGCATCGACGGCGTGCTGACCGGGTCGGCGATCGCGCCGGTGACCGTGGACGAGGAGTGCTCGCTCCCCGGCGACCACTGCCGCCTCGTCGTCCAGCTCGAGGTCACCGCGGCGAACTAGCGCGGCGCGCCGTCCCGGGCCGTGGACCCGCGGTTGCGGGCCGAGCGGTCCCCCGCCAACCGGGCCACAAGGCCCTACGCCCACGCCTGTATCGAACGGCACAGTCGTGGACGTGAACGACCCCATGGGCACGCGCGACATGCACCGCCTGCGCTGGGCGATGATCGTGCTGCCGCTCGTCTTCGTGTGGGTGTTCGAGGGCGTCCGGTTCGTCGTCCTGGACCAGCAGCTGGCGGGCGACGAGGCCCATCTCGCCTCGGCGCTCATCATGGGCGCGGCGATCTTCGTGTTCGCGACCCTGATCTCGCTCTACCTCGACCGGACACAGAAGCAGCTGGTCCAGCACAACAAGGACCTCACCGCCACCCACGAGGTGAGCTCCGCTGTCCGCGGCGGCCTCGCGCTCCCCGACCTCCTGGAGCAGAGCCTCGACCGGATCGTCACCCAGACGGGCGCACTCGCCGGGGCCGTCACGGTGGGGCAGGGCGACGGCACGCCGCTGCGGATCCAGCGACCCCTCGCCTTCGCGGCCGGCATGGCCTGGCTCGGGGCCATCCTCGAGGAGCCGGCGGACCCCCTGCTGGAGACGCCGCGATACGTGCGGCGCGCCGCGGTGGACACCGGGATCCTCGACCTGCCGCTCATCCGGGGCACCGATCGCATCGGCGCCCTGCGGCTCGCGTTCCATCCGCCCGTCGCCCCCGACATCTCGGACAGCGCGCTCATCGACATCGCGGGCGAGATCGCCGGCGCCGCCCAGCTGGGCATCACCGTCGCCAACCTCCACCGCCGGGAGCGCGAGCGCGAGGCGCTGTACGAGGTCGCCCTCCAGCTCACCGGACGGGCGGACCTGCGTGACGTCCTGGATGCGATCACGCGCCACGCTCGAGACCTCCTGGGCGCGGAGCGGGCGATCGTCTGCCTGTCCGACGCGCGCGACGCCACCCTGCGAGCGCGGATCGGCGCGACGGGTGCACAGCCAGGCCCGGCCACGGGCGACCAGCACGAGCGGCTGGCCGTGGCCGACGACGGCTCGGTCTGCCTCGTGGCGCACGAGCGCACGCTGGGTGATCACCCAAAGAACCCCCACTGCCCGCTCGTGACCCTGGAGCCCGGCGACCGCGGCTGGGCGGCCCGACCGCTCCGGGGCCCCGACGGCCCATTGGGCGAGCTGTGCGCGATGCGGCCGGGCATCCCGTTCACCCGCGCCGACAAGGAGCTCCTGGGCGCGCTCGCCGACATGGCCGCGATCGCAGTCCGCACCGCCCGCCTGCACGAGGCCGAGGAGCAGTGGACGATCCACGCCGAGCGCGACCGGATCGCGCGCGAGCTCCACGACAGCCTGGCCCAGGTGCTGGGCGTCATCCACCTCCAGCTCCGCTCGCTCGAGAGCCGCGCCAAGGACGAAGCCAGCCACGCGATGGCCGCCGAGCTGTCGTCCATCGCCGACACCGCGGACGAGGCCTATCGAGACGTCCGCGAGGCGATCCTCGGGCTGCGCGAGACCGTGCGCGAGGACGACGGCCTGGAGGGCAGCCTGCGCGAGTACCTCCGCAAGTACAGCCGCCAGACGGGAATCGCCACGCACCTCGAGTGCGAGGGCGACGTGCGCCGGGCGCTCAGCCCACGCGCCGAGGTCCAGCTCCTGCGCGTCGTGCAGGAGGCGCTCACCAACACGCGCAAGCACTCGGCCGCCCGCCGGGCGACCGTGCGCATCGATGCGGGGCCGGCCGGAACCACGGTCATCGTGGAGGACGATGGGCTAGGCTTCGACCCGACGACCGTGGCCAGCTCCATGGAAGGCGGCTTCGGGATGGCGTCCATGCGGGAACGCGTGGAGCAGATCGGGGGCACGCTCGCCGTCCACACGGCCCCCGGCCAGGGCACACGAATCGTCGTTCGACTCGAACCAGAGGACACGCGTGGAACACACTCCGCCGAAGCTCAGGGTGCTGCTGGTCGATGACCAGCCGCTCTTCAGGCGCGCCCTCGCGACCCTGATCTCCGCCCAGTTCGACATGACCGTCGTGGGCGAGGGCGAGAACGGCCGGGACGCGCTGGACAAGGTCCGGGCGCTCCAGCCGGACCTCGTGGTCATGGACGTCAACATGCCCGGCGCATCGGGCGTGGACGGCGTCAACGCGATCCGGGCCGCGGGCTTCACGATGCCGATCGTCATGCTCACGGTGTCCGAGGACGACGACGACCTGTTCGAGTCCATCAAGGCCGGCGCCAACGGCTACCTGCTCAAGAACGTCCGGCCGGAGCAGCTGTTCGAGGACCTGCGCGGCGTCATGCACGGCGAGGCGCCCATCGCGCCGGCCGTCGCGTCGAAGCTGCTCGACGCGCTCCGCACCGGCGGCCTGCCCACGCGCGGCGCGCGCTCGGCGGCGGCCGCGCCCCAGGACAGCGTCCTGACGCGCCGGGAGGCCGAGATCCTCCAGCTCGTGGCCGCCGGCATGTCCAACAAGGAGATCGCGAGCGAGCTCACGATCACCGAGGGCACGGTCAAGAACCACGTCCACAACTCGCTCGAGAAGCTCCACCTCACGAACCGCGTCCAGGCGGCCGCCTACGCGGTGCGGCAGGGCTACGCGACCCAGGAGCCGCCACAGGGCTGACCCGCGGCGCTAGCCCCTCGGATACAGGGAGCGCCGCCCGGGCGTGTGCACAGCGACGGATTGGCCGCACCGGCGGCGTCCCCTAGCATCGGCCCACGGTCCGCACTCCGCGGCCCGCGATGCCGGAGGGAGCAGCGGTCCTCGTGTCACTGCAGCCAGTGCGGGTGCTCGTGCTCTACAGCCACGCGCTCATGGGCGAGGGCCTCGGGCGCATGCTCGCGAGCGAGCCCGGGGTGACCGTCGCCACGGTTGACAGCGCCTCGCCCGAGGCGGTCTCGGCCGCGCTCGCCGCCGAGCCGTCCGTCATCGTGGTCGAGGAGGGTGGCGCGATCGACGCGGCCGAGATCATGCGCCGGTCATCGTGCCCGCTCGTGCTCGACGTGGACATCACCACGACCCGCGCGTGGACGCTCCGGCGCGAGACCCTCTCCAGCCGCCCGGACGACTTCCTGGCCGCCATTCGCGAGGCCGTGGGCGGCACACCCTCCGACCCGGCCGGCCCCGACGCCGCCGTCGAGCGGGAATGCGGCCGGCACCCGGTGCACGTCCCCGGCTAGGCTGTCACCGATGGGTATCCCGAGCGACCGCGCCCCCGCCTCGGAGCCGCGCGCCGATGCGCGCTTCGATCCGCGCTTCGATCCGCGCTTCGATCCGCGCGTCACCCCGATCCCCCGCCGTTCGATGCTGGCGCTCCTGGGCGTGAGCGCGCTCGGCGCGGCGAGTCTCGCGGCAGTCCTCGAGGGCTGCGCCACGCCGCCGCCGATCACCGTCTCGCTGGACGTGGACGTGGCCGCGCTCCCGGTGGGCGCGCCGACGGAGGTCGCGTTCACGATGACCGTGGGCCAGGCGGTCGTGGACGGCTCGACCTGGCTCGTGAAGCAGGCGGACGGCGACCTCATCGCGTTCGACCCGCGCTGCACGCACGCGACGTGCGCCTACCGCTGGTCGGACGAGGCCGACCGCTTCCAGTGCGGCTGCCACGACGGCCGGTTCGCGCTGGACGGGACGGTGCTCGCGGGGCCGCCACCCCGGCCGCTGGACCGGTTCCCGATCCGCCAGACCGCGACCGGGATCGAGATCGACGTGCCCGCGAGCTTCGCGGCGCCGAAGGCGTCACTGGGGTAGCAGCGGGGCGCGGCTCCGACGCGTCATCGACCGCTCGGCCGCCGTTTCCACCGCGGAAGCCGGGCCGCGAGGCTCGGGCGGGCGGCCGCGAGCGGGCCGCGCTGGCCGGGCAGGCGGCGCGAGGGCCGGGCGCGCACGCGCCATGATGGCCCGCGCGCCGACGACGCTCGGGCCATTCGGCCCATGCCCCTGAGCCCTTCCGGCGCCGACGCGGGTCCACGAGATACAGGACCCGCGGTGCCCGTGCGCGACGCCCTGTATCGGCTTTCTATCCCCCGACGGATGGGAACACGCGCCCGCTCACGCGAGGATTGCCGTAGGTCGGTCCGTCCATCACCGCCGGCCGTGGAGTGAAGGTGCGTCCAATGTTCCGGGTCACATCCCTGGCGAACATGCCGGAGCAGCAGCTGAACCGCTGGATCAAGCGAGTCGCGCTGCTCGTGTTCGTCGTGTTCATCGCGTTTGTGGCGTTCTACGCCGCGGACCGCTTCCGCATGCCCGCCCCGACGATCGCGGAGCGGGAGCTTGCGACGCTCGAGCAGGCCGTCCGCGACGATCCGGCCGACATCGCGTCGCGCGGACAGCTCGCGGACCTCTACCTCGCCTCCGAGCGCTACGACGACGCGATCGCCCAGTACACCGAGATCCTGGCCACGGGCAAACAGGACAAGGCGGCGCTCGTCAGCCGCGCACGGGCGCTGGAGCTCAAGGGCGACCTGCCCGCCGCTGCTACCGACTACGGCAAGGTCGTCGAGATGGCGAAGAGCGGGGAGATGGCCAACGTCGACCCGGTCCTGGAGCTCTCGTACTACGGCCTCGGCTCGATCGCCCTCACACAGGGCAAGTCCCAGGAGGCCATCGAGCACCTGCTGGCGGCCCTCGCGATCAAACGGACGGACGCGGACGCGATGAACCTGCTCGGTGCCGCCTACGTGCAGGCCGGTCAGGCCGAGAAGGCCATCGAGCCGCTCCGCCAGGCCGTGGAGTTCGTGCCCTTCGGCTGGGACGAGCCCTATCAGCACCTGTCGGACGCCTACAAGGCGACAGGTGCCCCGGAGATGGGCGACTGGGCTGCTGCCATGGCCATGCTCCGGGCCGATCCTGCCGCCGCGGAGGCGAGGCTGCGGTCGCTCGTGGACGGCAAGGCCGGAACGGAGGCCCGCATCGGCCTCGGCCTCCTGCTCGAGACGCGGGGCGACACGGCCGGCGCGGCCGACTGGTACCAGAAGGCGCTCGACCGAGATGGCGCGAACGAGTCGGCGCTGCTCGGCCTGAGCCGCGTCACGGACGGCGTCGCTGCCCATCCGTCGATCGGGCCGGCGAGTCCGGCCACCAGCCCCGAAGGGAGCAATTGATGAGCGCGTCCCCCGCCGTCCCCGGCGTGACCACGATCCCGGGCACGGACCAGGCGCCGACCGGTCCGGAGCCCACGGGTGATGTCGTCGAGGAGCCCCCGGAGCGTCGACGCCGCAAGATCCTCCTGCTCCTGCTGCTGGGCGGCGTGCTCGTCCTGCTGCTCGGCCTCGCGATCTGGTACCTCCTCTTCCGGCAGCCCATCCCGCTCCCCACGATCCCGGGCGAGACGATCATGCCCTCGTACGTCACGGCGATGTACGGGACCGACAGGCCGATGGGCGTCGCGACCAACGCCGCCGGCGACCGCATCTACGTCGGCGAGACCGCCGGCGACCACACGGCCCGCGTGCTCGACGGCCAGGGTAACGAGCTCGCGAAGATGCTCCCGCCGACATCCACCGGCACCGAGCACGTGCCGGTGTACCTGGCGGTGAGCCCGCTCACGGCCGAGGTCTACGTCAGCGACCGGCCGACGGGCGCCATCTACATCTACGACGCCAGTGGCGTCTACCAGCGCTCCTTCACGCCGGTGCTCGACGTGAAGGGCTGGCAGCCCCTCGGACTGGCGTTCGATGCTGCCGGCAACCTGTACGTCACCGACGTCGGGGACTCCCCGCAACGTATCCGGGTGTTCGACCCGGCGGGCAAGGAGATCCGCACCCTCGGTGCGGACGCGAGTCTCGACTTCCCGAACGGCATCGCCGTGGACGCGGCGGGCGATGTCTACGTGAGCGACAGCAACAACGGCCGGCTCCTGGTGTTCGGGCCTGAGGGAACCGTCGTGGCCCAGGTCGGCCGTGGCGTGGGCGAGGGCAACCTGGGCCTGCCGCGCGGGCTCGCCGTCGATGGCGAGAACCGGCTGTACATCGCCGACTCCACTGGCCAGCGCGTCCTCGTATACGGGACCTACAAGCCAGGCGAAGGGCAGCTGGCGTTCCTCGGCTCCTTCGGGGCGGAGGGCACGGTCAACGGCGCATTCGAATATCCCAACGCGATCGCGGTCGACGGACGGGGACGGCTGTACATCGCCGACTCCATCAACGACCGGGTGCAGTTGTGGAGCTACTAGCTGTCACGCAAGAGGGAGGTGCGCACCGGATCACCGAGTCAGCCGCCGGCTTGGGCGGCCCATATCAACCCCCCGCACAGAGTGAGAAAGGAGGTAAGGACAACTTGAGAAGGCTGATGCTGCTCATCGCAGCAGGATCCCTCTGGCTGTTCCTTGCCGCAGTTCCTGCCCTCGCGGACGGTGGACCCCACGTCAAGGCGATCAACTCGGGAGCCGGTACAGGGAGCACCCTGACGGCTGACAGTTGCGCCGGATGCCATCGGGCCCACACCGCGCAGGGCTC
>JAICUV010000095.1 GCA_025935655.1 Chloroflexota bacterium
CGCGGGCATCGTGCAGGGCGGACCAGGTCTCGGCCTGGATCGCCCGCAGCTCCATGGCGGCGGCGAGGGCCGTGCTCCCGACCGCGGCGATGGCCGCCGCCCGCACCTCGGGATCGTCCGTGTTCCGGGTGAGCACGGCGAGGTCCCATGCCCGTGAGCCGAGGCACGCGTCCTCCAGGTCGATCCACGTCACGCGTCCGTCGAGCGCCACCACGGCGTTCCGGGGGAACGCGTCCCCGTGCTGGGGCACGAGCGCGGGATCGGCCGCGAGGAGCGCCGGCACCAGCGCGTGCCGCCGCCGCCGGAGCTCCTCCGCCGCTCCGGTCGCGAGGATGGCCTCGGAGACCGCGAACGCGAGCGCCCGGTCCAGGTCGTCGGTGACCGGACCCAGGAGCGGCAGCGGACCGGGATAGCCGCGCATCGCGTCGTGCAGCTCCCGCAGCGCCGCGAGCGTCTCCGCCGGTCCCGGCACGACGCCCGGCAGGTGCTCCACGAAGGCCCATGCGGCGACCCCGAAGCCGTCCACGAGGAACGGCCCGGCGGGCATGAGGGTCGCCGGGGCCATGACGGGTGCCCCGCGCGCGTGGAGCCAGGACACGAGCGCCACCTCCCGCTCGAGATACGGCATCGGGTCGCGCCGGACGCGGCCGGTGAACGTCGCGACGCGCAGGATCACGGGCGCTGGAACCGGGCGCACGAGGAGGTTGGAGCCGTCCTTCCACGCCTCCAGGCGGTCGGCCGGCAGCCCGTGCTCGCCGAGCAGGCGGCGGACGGCCGTGAGCGCGGGCGTATGACGGTCCAGGGCTCCCATGACCGCGCAGCCTAGCGTGCCCCTGACGATGGGACTGGTGCGGTCTGGGACCTTTCCGCGGTGTCCGTGACGGACTCGCGGCAGGACCATGGGCGGAGATCGGCCGTTCCCGCTGCCCCAGGAGCCCCACCTGTTGTCTCGCGTACTCGTCGCCGTCCTCGCCAGCCTGTTCGTCGCGCTCGCCCTGCCGGTCACGCCGGTCGCCGCCGCATCCAGCGCGAAGGTCGTCGTGGTGGTTGGCCCCGTCGGTGATCACACCGCCCACTACAAGGCCGACGCGAACGACATCGTGACCGAGGCGAAGAAGTACACGAGCAACGTCGTGAAGATCTTCACGCCCAATGCCACCTGGTCCCGGGTCAAGGCGGCCGCCCAGGGCGCGAACGTGTTCGTCTACCTGGGCCACGGCAACGGCTGGCCGAGCATCTACGCGCCGTACCAGACCCAGACCAAGGACGGGCTGGGGCTCGATCCCTCGACGGGCGCCGACAGCACGAAGGTCGTCTACTACGGCGAGGACTACCTCCGCTCCTCGATCCGCCTCGCGCCCAACTCCGTCGTCCTGCTGTACCACCTGTGCTACGCGTCGGGCAACACGGAGCCGGGCCTCTCGCAGGGGACCTTCACCCAGGCGAAGGAGCGGGTCGACAACTACGGCGCCGGCTTCATTGGCGCAGGCGCCCGGGCCGTGTTCGCCGAGGGGCACCCCGCGCACCCGGCGACCAACTACATCCGCCAGCTGTTCACCACGAGCCGCTCCATGGACGCGATCTTCCGCGCCGCGCCGACGTGGCACGACCACCTCGTGGGGCCGTACCCGTCCCAGCGCACGCCGGGCCTGCGCTACCAGATGGACCCCGACAGGAGCACGCCCTCCGGGTTCTACCGATCCCTCGTCGGCGACCTCTCGCTGACCGCGACCAAGGTCACCCGCACCGCGTACCCCGACACGGGCGTCCACCCGGCCGACTTCGTGGTCCCGGGCGCCGCCGAGGTCACCGCGACCGACGGGGTGCCGCTGTTCGACACCGCGGCGGCGGCCGCCGATCCCACCGCGACCAGCGGCGTGGTCCTGCCGCTCACGACCAGGCTCCGCCTGGCCGAGGAGCTCACGCCCGCCGTCGACGGCACCCGGATCTTCAGCGCGACCGTGCTGGGAGCGTCCACCGCCGGCTTCGTCCGCGCGACGGGGATCGCGCCGCGCGACTCCGCGGCCACGCTCCTGTGGTCGTTCGACGAGAGCAACGCCTGGCTGTCGCCGAATGACGATGGCACCTACGACGCGTGGGTCATCCTGCCGCGCTTCTCGGAGAGCGTCACGGCCAACATCATCGTGCGCAACGCGGCCGGCTCGATCGTCAAGACGGCCAGTTCGACCGGCAGCCTCACGCCGTTCACCTGGAACCTCCGCGACAGCGGCGGCTCCCTCGTCCCCGACGGCGTCTACACGTGGACGATGCGCGGCAAGGACGCCTGGGGCAACGGCACCGCGTACCGGACCGGCTCGTTCACGGTCGACGGCACGCCGCCCGTCACCAAGGCCGTGGCGGCCTCGACCGCCGGCGCCAACGGCTGGAGCGTGTCGGCGGTCAAGGTGACCCTCACCTCGAAGGACGCGATGTCCGGCGTGAAGTCGATCAGCTGGCGCGTCAACGGCGGCGCGGCGCACACGTACGACACCGTCGCCACGGTCACCACCAACGGCACCCCCACGTTCGAGTACAGTGCCGTGGACAAGGCAGGGGTCCGCGAGTCGTGGAAGTCGCTGACGTTCCGGATCGACACCAAGGCGCCGACGATCGCGATCGGCTACGGCGGCTCCGCCGGCGACGTCGCGGGCCTGTGGCGTGGCCCGGTGACCGTCACCCCCACGTTCACCGACGCCACGTCGGGCGTCGCGGCGCGGACCGTCTCCGTCGACGGCGCGGACCCGGTCGCCCTGTCCGGCGCCTCGGTCGTCGTGGACGGCGAGGGTGCGCACACGGTGACCTTCGGCGCGACGGACGCCGCCGGCAACACCAGCAGCCGGACCGAGTCGTTCACCATCGACACCGTCGCGCCGACCGTCGTCACCCCCGACCCGGTCGAGGGCGCCGCCCCGCCGACGGTCACCCCCAACGGCGACAAGGTGACCGAGACGGTCGCCCTCCCCTACACCGCGTCCGAGGCCGCGACGATCACGGCGGTCGTCACCGCCGCCGACGGCACGACGGTGGTGCGGACGTTCACCGGCAAGGCCGCCGCGGGCGATGGCGCGCTCGCCTGGGACGGGCGTGACAAGGCCGGCAAGCCGGTCCCCGACGGCACCTACACCGTCACGCTCACGGGCCGCGACCCCGCGGGCAACGTCGGGCCGACGTCGGCGCCGCTCACCGTCGACGTGTACGGGGCCCTGTCCGCGCTCGCGCGGACGCCGACGCAGTTCTACCCGCAGGACGGGGACACGCTCGCGCTCCGCACGAAGGCCACCTGGACGATGGTCGCGCCGGCCACGGTCACCGTCACCGTCCGCAACGCGGCAGGCGACGTCGTGCGCACCGCATACGCCGACCGGGCTCTCGCGGCGGGCGCCGCCTCCTGGACCTGGAACGGCAAGCTCGACGACGGGACGTTCGCGCCCCGCGGCACGTACCGCATCACCGTCCGCGCGACGAACGGCACGCAGGGATCCACCCAGTCGGCGACGGTCCTCGCGGACGCGTTCAAGCTCACCACGTCCGTGACGACGGCGGTCCGCGGCAAGTCGCTCACCATCAAGGCACGCACGTCGGAGACGCTCTCGACGACGCCGGTCGTCGTGGTCTACGAGCCCGGGCTCACCAGCCGCAAGGTCACGATGACCAAGACCAGCGCCACGACCTGGACGGCGAAGATCACGCCGAGGACGACCGCGTCCGCCGGCACCCTCACGCTCAAGGTCACGGCGAAGGACAGCCTCGGGGGCACCAACGCGAGCGCGGTCAGGCTCGTCCTCAAGTAGGCGGCAGACCGCCGGCCCCCCGCGGCCAGGGGGTTGCGCCCGGGGCGATAATGGGTCCATCACTCCCCTCCTCGCACGGAGGCGTCCCGGGAGGTGTCGGACTTGACGATGCAGACGGTCTCTCGACCGGGCTCGCAACGACGCTGGCAGGAAGCACGCCGGCTGTCCGCGAGCGAAGACGCATCGCGCGGCTCCTCGAACATGGCGACGCGACCCCGCGCGGGGAACATCTCGACAGACACCAGGGCCGGCCGCTGAGGGCGGTCCGGGGCACGGCTCCTGGACCGCCCTGGCAAGGAGGGGCCGGTGTCTGCGCCCGGCCCCTGTTGACCAGACCGGCCGTCGTCGCGTGACGACGGCCGCCGTGATTCCCGGGACACGCCGCCGGGGCGGCCATACCATCGCCGCATGGACCCCCAGCCTGACGCCAACGTCCGTCCCGCATCGCCCGAGGAGGCACGGGACGTCGCCGGCTGGCACGCCGCGAACCGCGCCGCGTGGGACGAGGCCGCCGAGCGCTACGAGGGCTGGTTCGACGAGGCGGCCGCGCTCATCCGGTCCGGCGGCTCGAACCTGTTCCCTGTCGAGGAGGACCTGATCGGCGATCTCCACGGCCGGTGCCGGCGGGCGATCCACCTCCAGTGCGCCGGCGGCCGCGACACGCTGTCGCTGTGGCGCCTCGGCGCGGACGAGGTGGTGGGCGTGGACTTCAGCCCCCGGATGCTGGGCCTCGCCCGGCGGCTCACCGAGGCGACCGGCGCACCGGCGACCTGGGTCGAGGCGGACGTGCTCGAGGTGCCGCACGCGCTCGACGGGACCGCGGACCTCGTCTACACGGGTCGTGGCGCGATCATCTGGCTCGCCGACCTCGACCGCTGGGCGGCGGTGCTCCGGCGCCTGCTCGCGCCCGCGGGCCGGCTCGTCATCTTCGACGGCCATCCCGCCGAGTGGCTGTTCGACGCGGACGAGGACGGCGGCTGGATCCTCACCGACTACGACTACTTCGGCGGAGCAGAGGCGTCGCGCGGCTGGGCGCCCGAGTACATCGACCACCTGTCGATCGCGGAGGACGACCAGGCGCTCAAGTTCGCGAGAGCCTGGACGCTGGGCGAGATCGTGACCGCGCTCCTCGGCGCCGGGCTGCGCCTGGAGCGCGTGACCGAGCACCCGGTCGACTGGTGGGCCGGCCACCGGGACGTGCGGCCCGAGGAGCGGGGCCGGCTGCCGCTGTCGTTCTCGATCGTGGCGACGCGCGGCGACTGACCGCCGCCGCGACAGGCGTCAGGGCGCGACGGCCTGCCCGTCGACGAAGCTGTCCAGGACGAGCCACGCGGCGCCGATCGCCCCGTTGGTGCCGGTCGTCCAGGTCGCATCGCGGCCGTCGACGACGACCGCCGCGCTGTCGCCGACCGCGCTCGCCGAGCCGCCCTCGACGCGGATCGCGGTGCCCACGTCGATGCCCGCGGCCACGGCCGTCTCGTGCGCCGCCTCGGCGAGCTGGAACAGCTGCGGCCACAGCTGGTCCGGCAGGAGTCGGGGCTCCACCGCGAGCCCGCTCACCAGCGAGAGGCCCGGCAGGGTCGTCACGCCCGTGGCGTCCTCGATCGCGCCCGCCTCGACGTCGGCGGCGTTGGGCTGCGCGACGAGCGTGGTGCCCGCCGCGGCAGCCGCGGCATCATCCATCAGGAGGGTGGCGCCGTCGGTCTCCCATCGGGCACGGGCCGCCGTCCAGGCGCCGCTCTCCAGCAGCTGCCCGTTGACGAGCGATCGATCCCGCCCGGTCACGACGATGCCGGTCGCCTCAGCGATCGCCGCCACCGCGTCCGCGGTCTTCGTCCGCGAGTCGAGGGCGAACCAGCTCACCGACGCGACCGACGGCGCGAGCGCGGCCGCGATCGCCTTCGCGTCCGCCTGGGCGATGCCGCTCTTGTCGTAGCCGGCGGCGAGCACGACGATCCGTGCGCCGGAGCCGCCCGCGTCGGCCAGGAACGCCTGGCCCACGGTGCCCGCCGGGTCGGCGAGGATGCCGCCCGAGAGGAACAGCGGGCCCGCGCCCGCCCCGGTGGAGAACGTCGGATACGCGCGGCCGTCGATCGACGGCATGGCGATCGGGGTGCCGAATTGGCTGGGCGTCATCGTCCCAAACTCGAACCCCGATCCCGGCGGCAACAGGTGCAGCGCGACGTGGCGGACCGCGAGCGTCTCGTTGGGCCCGCCCCACGTCGCGGTCGCCGTGTAGGCCGCAGGATCGATGACGTACCCGAGCGTGTCACCGGTCACGTCGTCCAGGTGGAAGTAGTCGGTGACGACGGCGCCGGTCGCCGCATCCATTCCGAGCACCGGCTTGCGCGTCGCCATGGCCACGTTGAGGGACCGGCCGGTCCGTCCGTACTCGAACACGTGCTGGTCCGTGATGAGGTTCGGGAAGCCGAAGGCGAGCCCGCCCTGGCAGTCCGTCGGGCCGCTGTCGTAGCAGACCTGCACGGCGCCCTGGCGCATGGACTCGGCGGGGCCGTTGCTGTCGTAGTACCCGTTGATCATGTCCCGTGACTGGACCGCGTCCCCGGCGCTGTTGCCGCCGAACACCGCGCCTGCGTCGTAGGCCGCTGCCATCGCGTCCTCGAGCGCGGTGTCGTGGACCACGTTCATCGCCACGGTCTGGTCGCCGCCGAGCACGTACATCCCGTCCAGGTCCGGCCCGAAGTACGGCGCCGGGTCGAAGGCGACGGCGTCGGAGCGAACGAGCACGGGCACGAGCTGCACGGTGCACGTCTGGCCGCCGAGCTTGACGGCGTTGCACGCGGTCTCCACCTGGCCGCGGCGGTTGTCCGCCAGCGTGAGGTTCTTCTTGCGCTCGCTCTTGGTCGTCCCATCGGCGCTCAGCGAGTAGGTGATCGGGATCACCAGGATGTGGACGTCGCTGTCCTCGGAGCGGACGGCGGCCTCCCGGGCGAACAGCTGGAGGGTGTCTGCCTGGTAGTCGGAGCCGATCGGCACGAGCGTCCGCGTGGGCGTCGCCGTCGCCCCGGGCGCCGAGACGGCGACGAGGAGGCCCGTAACGAGGCCGAGACCGAGGAACCGCCGGATGCCGCTCGAGCGCATTGGATCTCCGCGTGGGGTGGAGGTTCAGGGGTCCGGTCATCCTAGGCCGCGGTCACCGCCCCCGCCAGCCCGTTCCGGGACCGGTGCCCGCTCCGTGGTGCGAATCGACACCGTTCCGGTGCGTGCCTGCACCACCCCGGCGTTGGCGCGCGACCGCTACCCTGTCACGCGATGACCGCCACCACCGAGGCGCGGCGCCAGCTCCCGGTCATCGTGGGGGGCGTCCTCCTCGTCCTCGTGATCATGCTGCTGCCGGACTTCGCGCCGGCGTCTCCGGATGCCAGCGTCCCGGTCGAGGCGTACCACGGCCGGATCCTGGAGATCGTCCCGGCCGACGGGTCGAACACGGACCAGGGCACGGCGCCGGTGGACACCGCACGGGTCGAGATCATCGAGGGCCCGCGATCCGGCGACGTCCTCACCGCGTTCATGGAGGGCCCCGGCGGCTCGCAGCTCGTCGCGGACTACAAGCCCGGTGACGAGGTCGTCCTCACGATCACGCAGAGCGCCTTCGACGCGGAGCCGTACGTCGCCGTCGCGGACCGCTGGCGGATCCTGCCGCTCCAGCTGCTCGTGGCGGTGTTCGCCATCGCGGTCATCGTGGTCGGCGGCTGGCGTGGTGCACGCGCCCTCGTCGCCCTCGGGCTCACGATGGCGGTGATCCTCAAGATCATCCTGCCGCTCATCCTCCAGGGCGTGCCCCCGCTGCCGATGGCGGTGTTCGGGGCCACGGGGATCACCGCGGCGACGATCATCCTGACGGAGGGCTGGTCGCGGCCCAGCGGGGCGGCGATCCTGGGCACCGCCGGCGCGCTGTCCATCGCCGGGCTGCTCGCGGCGGCGACCACGGCCGCGGCCCAGTTCACGTACGTGAGCTCGGACCTCGCGTTCCTCGTGACCCAGGGTGGCAACGGCCTCGACCTGCGCGGGGTGCTGCTCGCCGCGATCATCCTCGGATCGGTCGGCGTGCTCGACGACGTCACGGTGACCCAGGCCGTCGTCGTGGACGAGCTCGCGGATCGCGGATCGCTCCGGGGCCGTCCGCTGTTCGGCAGCGCCCTCGGCATCGGCCGGTCGCACATCGGCGCCACGGTCAACACGCTGTTCCTCGCGTACGTCGGCGCCTCGCTGCCGCTGCTCGTGATCCTGCTGCTCACCCGCCAGCCGCCGGAGCTGGTGTGGAACAACGAGGAGATCGCGACCGAGATCGTCCGGACGCTCGCCGGCAGCCTCGGCATCGTCGCGGCGGTGCCGCTCACCACGCTCGTCGCCACCCTCCTCGTGAGCACGGCCGACAGGAGCCCCGGCGAGCGACCCGTGTTCCGGGCGCTGCTGCCCGTCGCCGCGATCACGATCGTCGTCGCGGTCCTCGTCGTCGCGACCGCGGTCCTGCCGCGGACGCAGCCCCAGCGCCAGGCCCTGCCCACCCAGCCGCCGTTCGCCCTCCCGAGCGATGCGGCCGGACCCGGGGCCTCGGACGACGGCGCAGCCGAGAGCGTGGACCCGGGCGGGGAGCCGGTGCTGGCGGAGCGCGGCGACGCCGTCCCGATTACCGTGGACGGGTCGCCTGTCGGCACCGCTGCCGTCATCGCCTGGTCCGGCGCCGGGACCGGGACCGGGACCCGGACCGTCACGGTCGAGGTCAGCTACGCGGCGGACGCGGCGTGGCCGATCGACGCACGCGCGTGGGAGCTGCTGACCGCCGACGGGACGGAGGTGCCGCTAAAGGCCACGCCCGCCCTGCCGGACACCCTCGCGGCCGGCGAGCAGCGGTCGTTCACCCTGCGCGCGGACACGGACGTGGACCTCGTCGACGGCTTCGTCGCCTATGCCGGCCCGGGCGACGGCACGTTCGTGTTCCTCGTCGCGCTCGAGTGAGCGGCGCCACCCTCAGGCGGGCACCTCGACCCGGACCCGTGGCGGGCGGAGGCGCCGCGGGCTGAGGCTCCAGGAGAGCGGCAGCATCGCCAGCCCCACGCCGACGAGCAGCCAGATCGCCGCCCCGAAGTCCCCTGTCGCGTCGCGCACCGCCCCGAGCGCCGACGGCGCGATCGACGCGAGCAGGTAGCCCACGAGGAACATGAGCGCGGCCGCGCCGCCGACCTCGCGCGGATCGTCGCTGATGTCCGTCGGCAGGGTGAGCAGCAGCGTGAAGGTCATCCCGAGCCCGGCGCCCAGCAGGGCCGCCCACAGGAAGCCCGGCGCCGGGGCGATCGCGACCCCCGCGAGGCCGATCGTCGAGGAGCCGGCGGCGGCCGTCAGCATCGCCCGCCTCGAGACGCCGCGTCGGGCGCCCCAGGGCACGCCGACGATCGCGACGAGGCTCGCCAGGTTCACCGCGGCCGAGAGGATCGCCGCCGTCTGCGAGGTCCATCCACGTTCGATGTACACGGAGGCGAGCCAGGCCGTCTGCCCGTAGAACAGCCACGACTGGAGCGCGAACAGCAGGCCGATGGCCCACACGACCGGGCGCCGGACCGGCAGCCGCGGCAGCTCGAGGCGGCGCCGGCGGGGAACGGCCACGCTCCCCTGCCCCGCCGTGGCGCCGGCAACGGGTCGTCGAGGTCGCACGACGACGAGCCAGGTCACGACACAGCCGGTGGACAGCAGCGAGATCGCGAGCAGGGACCCGCGCCAGCCGCCGAACGCCGACGCGAGCGGCACGGCGAGGGCCGCCCCGATGGCGGCCCCGACGATCGTGCCCGCGGCGTACGAGGACGTCCCACCGACCATGTGGCCCGGCATCCGGTCGCGCACGAACATCGCCAGGATCGGGCCGATGACCGCGGTCCCGACGCCGATCCCGAACGTCGCGAGCAGGACGAGCTCCGCGCCCGGCGCCACGGCGCGCAGCACGCCCGACGCGACCAGGACCGCCACCGACAGCGCGATCCCCGACCGGTTCCCGAACCAGCCGGCCACCGACGGGCCGACGAGCGCGAAGACCCCCATGCACAGCACGGGGATGGCGGTCAGGAGCCCGAGGAACGCGTGCGACGGCCCGAACTCCGCGATCAGCCCGGGCACCAGCGGCCCGATGGCGCTGATCTGCGGTCGGAGCGACAGGGCGACGACGAACAGCGCGCCGACGAGCGCGGCGGACGCGTCGACGGGCCCGGCGACGGCGCCGGCGCGCGGATCGGGGGTGACGCCGGCGACGGTCGGCTCGGGGGACGCGGTCATGGGGACCCAAGGATGCCAGACGCTACGCCGCGAAGGCGTGCGCGGGAAGGGCTACTTGAAGTCGTACGTCCCGATGAACGTCGTGAACAGGGCGCGCGACTCCTTGTTCTGCTTCGTGTAGGCGTCGAAGCCCACGAAGTACCAGAACGCGCCCTTGATCGCGTAGATCGCCTGGCCGTAGACCTTCTCGCCCGAGGAGGTCCCCCGGAACTCGATCCGGCGTGCCGGGACGCCGTCCAGCCTGGCCTTCCGGTTCGACGTCACCTTGATGTTCTTGTAGCCGGTGATCGAGCCCAGGTTGCGCACGATCCGCTGCGTGAGGAACGAGAGCGTCGTGTTCGTCTGCCGGGCGCGGGACGCGTACACGTACTCCTCGCCGCCGTAGAAGCTGTCCGCGTAGCGGCCCTTGCCCGCCTTGGCGGTCCACGTCTCCGGGTAGCCCATGCGGTACTGATAGCGGCTGCTGGTGAAGAACTTCCAGATGTCGGTGGGCACGGTCACGGTGATGTCGCCGCCGACCTCGGTGAAGTCGAAGTCGGCGGTCTTCGCCCCGCTGACCGTCTTCTTCGCGACCTGCTGCTTCCACGTGCTCGCCAGCGTCATCGTGACCGGCACGCCCGCCTCGGTGACCCACGCGTCGAGGGTGGAGGTGAGCTCGGTGACGCCCTTGGACGCCAGCGCGAGCTCCTTGGGCACCGCGGGGACGGTCGTCGTCTGCAGGTGGTGGAGCTGGACGCCGCCCTTGTCCTCGACGCCCAGGTCGGTCATGGAGGAGATGCCCCGCAGGACGGCGACGAGCTCCGTGTCGTCCGACGGGCCGAGCTTCGTCCACACGCCCTTGACCTTGAGGTAGCGCGTGCCGTTGCCGGTGATCGTCTCGGTCGTCGTCGTTGTCTTGCCGACCTTGTCCCGGCGGACGAGGTGGCTGGTGCGACCGTCGATGTCGACGGAGCCGGTCGTCTTCGTCGTCGCGGAGCCGACCTTCGTGGTCCCCGCGATGCCGACACGCGCGGCGAAGTCGGGGTTCGCGAACGTGGCAGCGGTGAGCGCGGCGACGTCGGCGGGCTCGGGCGTCGGCGACGGCGTCGCCGAGGGCGCGGCGGCGCTCGCCACGGCCTCCTGCGAGGTGGCGGGCGTGACGGCGGGCCCGTTCGGGCCGGTGGTCGGGCCGGTGGTCCCGCATGCGGCGATCACGACCGACAGGGCCACGATCATCGCGGCGGTGCGCAGGCTGCGCATGCTCCCTCCTCATGCTCCCGGTTGGCGGGATGGTATCGCGGGCCCGGTGCTGCGGACGGGCCATCCAGCCCCTTGCCGGCGTGACAGGAGGGTGTCAGCGCCCCCGGCGCCGCGTCCCGGTTGACGGCCCTCGCGACCGGCGCGACGATCCGCGCATGGACGAGGACGTGGATGCACGCGAGGCGGCCCGGATCCGCCGCCGCGACCACGACACGGACGCCGAGCGGCGCGACCTCATGCGCCCCGGCATGGGCAAGGTGTTCAAGCAGATCACCGACTCGTGGGGCGAGAAGGCCGCTCCCCACCAGGATCGTGCGCCGAAGAAGGCTGGCAGGCGCTCCAACAGGCCGCGGTAGCGTCGTGAGCCCTCGAAACAGCCTCCGCGATCAAGGTGAATGATCCGCCACGGAGCTCAGCGCCGCCGAACCAACGCCGCCAGCCCGATCAGGGCAACCGTCGCGACGGCTCTTCGATGGATCGACAGCTCGAGC
>JAICUV010000355.1 GCA_025935655.1 Chloroflexota bacterium
GAGCAGCTGCTGCTCGTCCGCGGCAGGGACGACGTGATCCGCGCGTTCTACAACGTGTGCCGCCACCGGGGGACCGCCGTGGAGGAGCGAGAGTGCGGCACCGCGGTCCGCTTCCAGTGCCCCTACCACGCCTGGATCTACGACCTCGACGGCCGGCTCGTCCGGGCGAAGCACACCGAGGACCTCGAGGACTTCAGCTTCGAGGGGTTCGGGCTGCGCCCCGTTCACGCGGCGACCTGGCAGGGCTTCGTGTTCCTGAACCTCAGCGACGGCGACGTCGCGCCGCTCGAGGACCAGCTCGGCGACCTCGTGGATCACTTCGCGCGGTTCGACTTCTCGACCCTCCGTTCCGCGAAGCGCATCGACTACGACGTGGCCGCCAACTGGAAGTTCATCGCCGAGAACTACAGCGAGTGCTACCACTGCCCGGGCGTCCACCCGCAGCTCAACAAGCTCACGCCCTACGACCTCGGCGGCGACTACGACCCCGACGGGGCGTGGCAGGGCGGCTGGATGGAGCTCGTGGGCGGTGCCGAGACGATGGCGCTCGACGGTGGCCACGGGTCGCGTCACGGCCGCCCGCCGATGTGCGGCATCACCGCCGAGGACGAGGTCCGGATCTACTACTACGTCCTGTGGCCGCTCACCTTCCTGTCGATCCACCCGGACTACCTGCTCGTCCACCGGCTGGAGCCCATCGACGCCGGTCACACCCGCGTGATCTGCGAGTGGCTGTTCGAGGAGGAGACCATCGCGCGGCCGGACTTCGACCCGTCCGAGCCGATCGCGTTCTGGGACCTGACCAACCGCCAGGACTGGCACGTGTGCGAGCTCCAGCAGCGCGGCACGAGGTCGCGCTCATGGGTCGCCGGCCGCTACTCCAACAACGAGGCGTCGGTCCACGCGTTCGACCTCATGGTCGCGGACCGCTACGCCGGCGATGGCCAGGAGAGCCACCGCACGGTCCGCGCGCGCTACGACGTGCCGCCGCCCAAGGTCGATCCGGGCCACCACCATACCGATGGCGCCGACGGCGACGGCCACCACCCCGAGAAGGACCGCCACACGGCCCGCGCGAAGGCTGCCGGCCGCACCTGATCCGCCGCCGTGGCCTGGGTCGGCAGCACGGTCCCGGCAACCCGCGATGCGGGACGGCGGGGCCGCGTGGGCACCGGCGCGCGGGTAGCATCGGCGACGTGCCGTCCCTCGTCCTGAAGCTCGTCCTGACCCCGCTGCTCGTCGGTGGGGCGAGCATCGCGGCCCGGCGCTGGGGGCCCTCGATCGGGGGCTGGATCGTCGCGCTGCCGCTCACGTCCGGCCCGATCCTGTTCTTCCTCGCGCTGGACCAGGGTCCGGCCTTCGCGGCGGCCGCGTCCGTGGGCACGCTGCTGGGCCTGGCGGCGATCGCCGGGTTCGCCGCGGCCTACGCCGTCGCGAGCGGCCGCGGCCCGGCGGTCTCGATCGCCGCCGCCTCGCTGGCGTTCCTGAGCTGCGGGATCGCGCTCCAGGCGATCGCCGCGGCTCCGTTCCTGCTCCTGGTGCTGCTCGTGAGCGCGGCGATCGCGACCGTCGTCGGACGCCTGCCGAGCGCTCGCGTCGGGCGTTCCGGCACGCCGCACCCTGCCTGGGACCTGCCGGCGCGGGTCATCGTGGGCACGACGCTGGTCATCGGGCTCACCGCGATCGCGCCGCGGCTCGGACCGGTGACGAGCGGGATCGTCGCGACGTTCCCGGTCTACGTCTCGGTGCTCGCCGTGTTCGCCCACGCCCAGGACGGTCGGCTCGCCTCGCTGGGGGTGCTCCGCGGCCTGCTGAGCGGGCTGTTCGGGACCGTCGCGTTCTACGCCGTTGTCCATGCCTGCGTCGTGCCGCTCGGCGTGGGTCCGACGTTCGCCCTCGCGATCGTCGTCGCGCTCTCGATCTCGGCTCTCGCCCTGCGCCGGATCCGCCAGGCGACGACCGACGCCGAGCCCGAGCCGCTCCCCGAGCCCGCCTGAGGCTGGCGACGGAGGGACCGTCCCGCCGTCGGCAAGGGGCCGAATCGACCCTTGTGCCGCGGTCTCGCCCCGGCGCACGCTCGTGGCACACCCGACCCGGGCGCCGGCACGGCGCGCCCGGGCCCCGACCCTGTCGCTGCGCCACCACCCGCGGAGTCCGGCACATGGCCCTCGACCTCGGCGTCGACCTGCTCGGTCGGTCGTTCCTCACGCTGCGCGACTTCGATGCCCGGGAGATCGAGCACCTGCTCGTCCTCGCGGCGCGCCTCAAGCAGGAGAAGCAGGAGCACCGCGAGACCCGGCGGCTCGTCGGCCGCTCCATCGCGCTCATCTTCGAGAAGGACAGCACGCGGACCCGGATCGGGTTCGAGGTCGCGGCCTACGACCAGGGCGCCCACGTGACGTACCTCGGTCCCAGCGGCTCGCACATCGGCAAGAAGGAGTCGGTGCGCGATACCGCGCGGGTCCTGGGGAGGGTGTTCGACGCCATCGAGTTCCGGGGATTCCACCAGGCCGACGTCGAGACGCTGGCGGCCAACGCGGGCGTCCCGGTCTACAACGGGCTCACCGACGAGGACCACCCCACCCAGGTGCTCGCCGACCTGCTGACGATCCGCGAGCACGTCCGGCGGCCGCTGTCCTCGGTCGCGGTGGCGTACGTCGGCGACGCGCACGGCAACATGGGCGACGAGCTCCTGGCCGGCTGCGCGACGATGGGCATGGACCTCCGGATCGTTGCGCCACGCGCGGTCTGGCC
>JAICUV010000351.1 GCA_025935655.1 Chloroflexota bacterium
GCGAGGCCCAGCAGCAGGACGGGGAGCAGCAGCACGCCGAGGATGATGGCCGCGAGCCCGCCCGAGCCGAGGCTGCCCTGCTGGTCGCCCGTGACCAGGGCTGCGCTGATCACGCCCCACACGGCGAGGAACGCGACGATGAGGATGGCGGACGCGCGGTTGCGGAGGTCCGACCCGGGCGGCAGCGCCGCGTCGAGCTCCTGCTGGCGGAGGGCGATCGCCGCGCTGATGTCCGGTTCCCGGTAGCCCGCCTCCGTGAGCGCGAGCCGGAGGCGCCCGCTGGACAGGTGGGGGTCCTGCTCGCGCAGCCAGGTCAGGATCCGCTCCACCTCCTCAGGCTGCGGCTGGGGCCAGCCCATGGCCATCTCCTTCCTGTGCGGTGACCGAGGGCGGCGGCGGTGCCGGGACCCGCCACGCGCCGGCCCGCGCCTCGCGGACGAAGTGGATGAGGAGCAGCGCCGTCATCGGGATGAGCACGAGCTGGGGTCCCGTGAGCCCGAACGCCTGCGGCTCGTTGCCGCGGACGAACTCGACGAGGAACCGGAACACGAACGCGGCGGCCAGGTACGCCTTGAGCACGTCGCCGTTCACCGGCACTCGCGGTCCCCAGCGCACGATCGCCACGATCGCGGCGATGTTGAACGCGATCTCGTAGAGCATGCTCGGGTGCATCGGTCGGTCGCAGCCGGGACACCACGGGAAGGCCGCCGCCGCGTCGGCGGGGACGCCGACCCCCCACGGGAGGCCGGTCGGCGTGCCCAGCGGCAGCTCCGCCAGGAAGCAGCCGACCCGCCCGATCGCGACCGCGACCGGGATCGCCAGCGCGTAGCAGTCGCCGGTGGAATACGGGTAGCGCAACGCCCGCTTCGCGACCACGGCCGCGATCCACCCGCCGGCGATCGCGCCCAGCAGGCTCTTGCCGCTGTGCTCGATCACCCACGTCAACGGAGCCGAGGTGAGGTCCTCGTAGGCCTCGAGGTGCTCCCACGCCAGGAGCAGCCGGCCGCCGATCCCGCCGCCGATCAGGACCGCGGCCGAGATGAGGATGATCCGTTCGTCCAGCATGCGGCGCCGATGGAGCGCGAGGAAGTAGATCGCGACACCGACCGCGATGCCCACGATCGAGAACAGGTCGTGCGTGCCGACCGAGAGGTCGCCGATCCGCAGCACCGGCAGCATGGCGGCGGCCCGATCAGGCTCCCGTCACGCCCGCGCCGCGCGACGCGGGCCACGGCAGCATGCGGTGGGTCACCCGGGCCATGTAGTCGCGGTAGCCCGGGTACGCGGCGAGCAGCGTCTGCTCCTCGCGCGCGAGCTTGTACCGGTCGAGGTACCACGCGACGACGGGGACGAGCAGCAGGCCGACGAGACTCGCACATGCCAGGGCCCAGCCGGCGACGATGAGGACCTGGGCCGTGCACACAGGGTGCCGGATGGAGCGGTAGGGCCCCGACGTGACCAGCCGGGCACCCGGCCGCGGGTCCACCCAGACCGAGAAGCTGCGGCCGAGCTCGGCGGCGCCCCAGGCGAACAGCAGCACGCCGGCGACCATGAGCGCCGTGCCCAGGACGCCGACGATGGCTCGACCCGGACCGGTGAGCGCCGGGCCCGTGAGCGCCGCCACCACGAGCGCGCCGATCTCGACGAGCATCTGCAGCCCGATCCAGCCCTCGCCCCGCGCGCCGAGCGCGGGGAGCCGCGCTCCAGCAGCCCGTACTCGGTCCGAATCCGCCGCCGTCCCCATCGCACACCCTCCAAACCGGGAGCCACCCACGAGCATGGGCGCCGCTCCCTCTGCCGCACAGGGCCATGCGGCATCCCCCGGGCTTGCGGCGGAACCCTAGACTGCGCGCACTGCCCGGCCCACCGCCGGGCGCCAACCGCGGAGTCCCGGTGCCCGCTGGAGATCAGGCTCGTCGGCTCGCGTTGTGGCTGCTCCTGGGCGTCGCCCTCGTGGGCGCCACCGGGTATGCGGTCCTCCGCGCGCGTCTCCCGTCGGACGGCGCCCGGATCGCGTTCTACGGCGACGCCTGGGCCGACGATGGCATCCGGATCGAGCCCATCGATGCGCCGGCGCCCGGGCTGCAGCCGGGCGACCTCGTCGTCGCGGTAGCGGGCGTGCCGATGGAGGACTGGATCCGCGACGTCTCGGCGGCGTCGATCGCCCGTCCCGCGGCCGGGGCCCCGATCGAGTACCGCCTGGAGCGAGCCGGCACGCCGGTCGCCGCCACGGTCACGTGGGCCGCGCCCGCGATCTGGGCGACGCTCGCCGCGGGCTGGAGCGTGCTCCTGTTCTCGGTCGCGACGGCCGCGCTCGCCGCCTTCGTCCAGGCCCGGCGGCCGCGGGAGCCGGCGGCCGCGGCGCTGATGATCGTGGCGGCGGGCGCGGCGGGCAGCAGCCTGCCGTGGTTCCTGGGCACCACGGTGAGCGACGTCGTGCAGGGCCCGCCGTTCCTGCTCCACTCGCTGCTCACGGGACCCCTGTACATGCTGATGTGGCCGGCGGGCCTGCACCTGGCCCTCGTCTTCCCGAGCCCGTCGGGCGTCGTCCGGCGCCACCCGTGGCTCGTGCCGGGGATCTACGCGGCCGCGCTCGCGGCATACGCGGGCTGCATGGGCCTCGCGCTCGCGGTCAGCTCGTCGGCGCTGGACTGGGTCGGTCGCTGGCCGACGGTCCAGCTGGCGATCGTCGCGCCCACGCTGCTGACCACGGTCGCGATCGTCGTGGTCCGGTACCGCCGCATGGCGGAGCCGGCGGCACGAGCGAGGGTGCGCCTCGTGACCGTGAGCGTCGTCGCGAGCGCGGTCATCGGGCTGCTCCTGTTCCAGCTCCCCGAGCTCGTCCTCGGCACGAGCCCGGTCCC
>JAICUV010000234.1 GCA_025935655.1 Chloroflexota bacterium
CGGCTTCCTGCGCATCGAGCCCGACGGGAAGGTGATCCACCTCGAGACCCCGTTCACCGAGGTCGGCGGGCTCGCGGCGGTCGGCGACACGGTCGTCACGATCGCGGCCGGCCCCGCCGAGGCCCCGCTGCTCGTCCGGCTCGATCCGGCGACGGGCGCGATCCGCGGCGTGCTCGCCCGGTCGCTGCGCACGCCGCCGGCAGCGGACGTGCTCCCGGTCGCCCGCCCGATCAGCTTCCGGTCCGGCGACGGGGCCACCGCCCGTGCCCTGTACTTCCCGCCGACGAACCCCGCGTTCCGCGGCCCGGACGGCGAGCTGCCGCCGCTGGTCGTGGAGTCGCACGGCGGCCCGACCGGTGCCGCCTCCTCCTCGCTCTCCCTCGATCGCGCGTTCTTCACCTCGCGCGGGATCGCCGTCGTGGACGTGGACTACCGCGGCTCGACCGGCTACGGGCGCCCGTATCGCGACGCGCTCAAGGGCCAATGGGGGATCGCGGACGTCGAGGACTGCGTCGCCGCGGCGCAGCACCTCGTGGCCGAGGGCCTGGTGGACCCGGCCCGCCTCGCGATCCGGGGCGGCAGCGCCGGCGGCTACACGACGCTCGCGGCGCTCACGTTCCGCCCGGAGGTGTTCGCCGCTGGGCTGAGCCACTTCGGGATCGCGGACCTGGAGCTGATCCACGTGGACGGGCACAAGTTCGAGTCCCGCTACGACGAGGGCCTGCTGGGCCCGTGGGACACGGAGGCGGGCCGGCGGATCTTCCGCGACCGCTCGCCCATCCACTTCCTGGACCGGGTCCGCGCGCCGATGCTGATCTTCCAGGGCCTGGACGACCGGGTGGTGCCGCCGTCCCAGGTGGATGCGATGGAGGCCGCCTTCGCCCCGCGGGGCATCCCGTACGTGGCGATGCGCTTCGAGGGCGAGGGGCACGGGTTCCGCAAGGTGGAGACGAAGCGCGCGGTGTACGCGGCCGAGATCGCGTTCCTCGGCCGGGTGTTCGGCTTCACGCCCGCGGACGACGTGCCCGCCATCGACGTCCCCGGTCTCGACGCGTGGGAGGCGGGCCGGACGCCGGTCTGATCGCCGCCTGAGCTCGATCGAGGTCGTCCTCGCCCTGCTCCTGCTCGCGACGGTGCTCGCGGGCGTCGCTCGGCGTGCCCGGATCCCCGAGCCGATCCTGCTCGTGCTCGCGGGCATCGTCGTCGGGCTGCTCCCGAACGTGCCCAACGTGGAGCTCGAGCCGGACCTCGTGTTCCTGCTGTTCCTCCCGCCGATCCTGTACAGCGCGGGCTTCTTCACCTCGATCCGCGACTTCAAGGCGAACCTGCGTCCCATCCTGCTGCTGTCCGTGGGCCTCGTGCTGTTCACGACGATCGTCGCGGCGGCCGTCCTCAAGGCGTTCGTGCCGGGCCTGCCGTGGGCGGCCGCGTTCGCGTTCGGCGCGATCGTCTCGCCGCCGGACGCCGTGGCCGCGACGGCGGTCTTCCGGCGGCTCCGCGTGCCGCGCCGGATGGTCACGATCCTCGAGGGCGAGAGCCTGGTCAACGACGCGACGGCGCTCGTCCTGCTCCGGACGTCGCTCGTGGCACTCGCGTTCGGGGGAACGTTCGACGTCGTGGCGGCGAGCGCCAACTTCGTGGTCGTCGTCATCGGCGGCATCGCCGTGGGCCTCGTCGCCGGGCGGATCGCGGGCTGGTTCACCACGCGGATCCAGGAGCCCGACCTGGGCATCGTCCTGTCGCTGCTGGTCCCGGTGCTGGCGTACATCCCCGCGGAGGCCATCGGCGTCAGCGGGGTCCTCGCGGTCGTCGTGGCCGGGATCTACGCCGGCCGGATCGCCGCGCGGTCGCTGACCTCCGCCCAGCGGGTCGAGGGCATGGCCGCGTGGAACATCGTGCTGTTCCTGATCAACGGCCTCGTGTTCATGCTCATCGGGCTGCAGCTGCCGGTGATCCTCGGGGACCTCGACGGCTCGGCGTGGGCCCTGATTGCGCTGGCCGTGGTCATGGGCGCGACCGTGATCGGCACCCGGATCGTCTGGGTGTTCTCCACGGTGTACCTGTCCGGCCTCCTGCCGCCCCGGTTCCGGGTGCTGAACCCGGTCCCCAGCTGGCAGCGGGTGGCGATCGTGAGCTGGGCCGGCATGCGCGGCGTCGTCTCGCTGGCGGCGGCGCTGGCGCTCCCCACCAACTTCCCCGAGCGCAGCCTGGTCCAGTTCCTGACGTTCACCGTGATCTTCGCGACGCTCGTCGTCCAGGGTCTCACGCTCCCCGTGCTGATCAAGGTCCTCCGCGTGTCCACCGACGACAACGCGGCCGAGGAGGAGCGGATGGCCCGGCTCCTCGCGGCCCAGGCGGCCGTGGCCCGGATCGACCGTCTCGAGGCGGAGTACCCGGGTCACCGGGAGCTCATCGACCATCTCCGGGAGACGTACGCGCACCGCGTGGAGCACATCGAGCCGGTCGACGGCCAGACGATCGACGAGGCCGTCGAGGAGCTGCTCGAGCACCGCAAGATCCGGCGCGCCGTGATCGATGCCGAGCGGGACGCGGTGATCGCGATGCGTGACCGGGGCGAGCTCTCGGACGAGGTGATGCGCCGGCTGGAGCGGGACCTCGACCTGGAGGAGCTGCGCGAGGACGCATAGCCGGCGGCCGGGGCGCGCCACGCCCGGTGGTACAGTCGCTCGACAGTCCGCCGTGTTCCGAGCTGGAGCCCAATGAGCATCGTCGACGCCGACCACTACCTGTTCACCTCGGAGTCGGTCACCGAGGGTCACCCCGACAAGATGTGCGACCAGATCTCGGACGCCATCCTGGACGCCATCATCCGGGAGGACCCCGACGCACGCGTGGCGTGCGAGACGGCGACGACCACCGGCCTCGTCCTGGTGCTGGGCGAGATCACGACGTCCACGTACATCGACTTCCAGTCCGTGGTCCGGGAGACCGTCCGCGACATCGGCTACACGAAGGCGGAGTACGGCTTCGACTACCTGACCTGCGGGACCCTGGTCAGCGTCAAGGAGCAGTCGGGCGACATCGCGCAGGGCGTGGACGCGGCCCTGGAGGTGCGTTCGGACGCGGCGCCGGCGCACGAGCTGGGGGCCGGCGACCAGGGGATGATGTTCGGCTTCGCGTGCCGCGAGACGCCGGAGCTCATGCCCCTGCCGATCGCCCTCGCGCACCGCATGGCCCGTCGGCTCGCGGAGGTCCGCAAGTCGGGCCAGCTGCCGTACCTCCGTCCCGACGGCAAGACCCAGGTCACCGTGGAGTACGAGCGCGGCGTGCCCAAGCGGGTGCGGACGGTCGTCGTGTCGTCCCAGCACGACCCGGATGTCCGCTCGGAGCGGATCCGCAACGAGCTCGTCCAGGCCGTCATCCTGCCCGTCATCCCCGAGGCGCTGCGACCCGTGGACCCGGTGATGCACGTGAACCCGACGGGCCGGTTCGTGACCGGTGGCCCGATGGGCGACGCGGGCCTCACCGGCCGCAAGATCATCGTGGACTCGTACGGCGGCATGGCCCGCCACGGTGGCGGCGCCTTCTCCGGCAAGGACCCGACGAAGGTGGACCGGTCGGCCGCGTACGCGGCTCGCTGGGTGGCCAAGAACGTCGTCGCGGCCGGGCTCGCCGACCGGTTCGAGGTCGAGGTGGCCTACGGCATCGGCATCGCCCACCCGATCTCGCTGTCGATCGAGACGTTCGGGACCGGGGCCATCGAGGATGCGCGCATCCAGCAGCTCGTCGAGCGGCACTTCGACCTCCGACCCGCGTCGATCATCGACGCGCTCGACCTGCGCCGGCCGATCTACCGCCAGACCGCCGCGTACGGCCACTTCGGCCGCGTCGACCTCGACCTGCCGTGGGAGCGCACGGACAAGGCCGAGGCCCTCGCCGCGGACGCGGGCCTCCCCGCGCCGGTGCTCGAGCCCGTCGCGTAGGCCGGGTGGCGTCGGATCGGGCGCGCGCCCCGGTGGCACCGCCGCCGGCGCCCCGGTCACGGCTGCTCGATCCCTGTCCATCACCTTGGTGCTTCGCACCACGTTTCGCCACCGGCGCGGACGACCGCGAGCCGGATCGGTTCGCACGATGAATCGGTCCACGCTGGTGACACCGGCTGACGGAGGCATGGCGCGATGCGGAAGCTGATCTACGGCATGAACCTGACGCTGGATGGCTACATCTCCGCGCCCGGCGACGACCTCGGGTGGAGCGAGCCGAACGAGGAGCTGTTCCAGTGGTGGCTCGACCAGGAGCGGGCGATCGGCCTGCTGCTGTACGGACGCAGGCTGTGGGAGACGATGAGCTCGCATTGGCCGACCGGCGACCAGCTGCCCGGTGCCACCCCGGCGCAGATCGAGTTCGCGCGGAACTGGCGGGACACGCCGAAGGTGGTGTTCTCCTCGACGCTCGACACGGTCGACTGGAACGCCCGCCTGGTCACCGGCGACGCGGTCGCGGAGATCACCCGGCTCAAGGCCGAGGACGGCGAACCGATGCGGGTGGGTGGCGCGACGCTTGCCGCGGCGGCCATGCGGGCCGGGCTGATCGACGAGTACACGATCGTGACGCACCCGGTCCTGGTGGGTGGCGGCGTGCCGTTCTACAGCGCGCTGGATCGCTGGGTGAACCTGGACCTGCTGGAGACCCGGACGTTTCCCGGCGGGGTAGTCCTGACGAGGTACGAGACCAGGCGCTGAGCGGGCTCCCTCACACCCGGCGGCGTTCGCGCAGCGCCCGGGGAGCGCCGTCCATCACCCGGCTGTCCGCGCCGTCCACGGTGACCCACAGGACGGCCGCGCCCGGCCACCGGACGTCAGGCGTCGTGAGTGCTGCGCGTGCCTCGCGCGGATCCGCGGGATAGGCCGTCGTCCGGAACGTGTCGGGGAGCGCCCGGACGAGGTCCTGCATCGCCCGACAGGATCGAAGGAGGAGCAGCCGGCCGACTCGTGGCGCCTCGTGCGTGTCCGCCCACGGCCAGCCGGCCGCCGACGGCAGGCTGTCCGCCTTCTGCCCCGCCCACCGGAGCTGGTGCTCGACCGTGTGGAGCGCGCTGTGCCCCTCGCCGGCCACGAGGTCGCCTGTCTCGACGTCCTGGAGCACCACGTCGATCACGCCACGCGCGGGACGGTAGACGGCCACCTCGAGCCGCGGGATCCATCGCGCGTGGAGTGTCCGCAGCAACGCTTCGATCATCCGGACCTGGATGTGGTCCCGGACCCGCGGCCCGTCGGACGGGAACAGTCGCGTCGATGGCACGTGCCCCATCGCGGCGGCAAGGGCGACCAGCACATCCTGGCTGCAGGCGCGTTCACCCGTCTCGACGCGCGACAGGTGCGCCGCATCGATCCCTGCTGCACGGCTGACCGCCCGAATGCTCAGCCCGCTGTCGAGGCGGACGCGGCGCAGCTC
>JAICUV010000222.1 GCA_025935655.1 Chloroflexota bacterium
CGCCGCGCGCCTCGAGGGTGGCGGGCTCGGTGAGCCGCTCCGGGATCGCGCGGATCGTCCGCAGGTTGGGCGTCACGTCCTCGCCGGTGGAGCCGTCGCCGCGGGTCGCGCCGAGCGTGAACCGGCCGCGCTCGTAGCGGAGCGAGACGGCGAGACCGTCGATCTTGAGCTCGGCGACGTACGTCAGCCCGTCCGCGGCCTCGGGCGCCGCCGGCAGGCCCAGGCCCTTGCGGACGCGGGCGTCGAACGCGCGCAGCTCGTCGTGGCTGAACGCGTTCGAGAGCGAGAGCATCGGCCGCTGGTGGCGGACCTCGGGAAACCGGCCGCCGGCGGGCGTGCCGCCGACCTTCTGCGTCGGCGAATCGGGCGTCACGAGCGCCGGGAACGCGGCCTCCAGCGCGACGAGCCGGCGGAACAGCTGGTCGTACTCCGCGTCGGTGAGCTCCGGCGCGTCCTCCTCGTGGTAGAGGCGGTTCGCGCGGCGGACGGCCTCCACGAGCTCGAGGTGGCGGGCCTGGGCCTCCTCCTCGGTCAGGGCGGCGGCGTCCTCGACGAGCGAGGGGTCCACGGGGAGCGACTCGGTCACGCCCCGAGGATACGACCCACGCCCGTCAGGGTGCGTCAGGTTCGGGGGCGCCCGACATGACCCCGCGTGAGGCCCGACGGGGATGCGGCGCCGGTGAGGGCGAGACCGCGCTCTAGCTCCTCGCGGACCACGTCGAACGCCTTCGTGACGCCGGCCTCGCCGGCGCACGCGAGGGCCCACAGGAACGGGCGAGCCGTGAACACGGCGCGGGCGCCCAGCGCGAGCGCGACGAGGACATCGGGACCACGCCGGATCCCGCCGTCGAGATAGACCTCCGCGCGGCCCTCGACCGCGTCCACGATCTCCTCGAGCACGTCGATCCCGGCCGCGACGCGGTCGAGCTGGCGGCCGCCGTGGTTGGAGACCCACACCGCGTCCGCGCCGTGGTCCACCGCGAGGCGCGCGTCCTCGGGGGTCAGGATCCCCTTGAGCACCAGTGGGAGCGGCACCCAGCCCCGGATCTCGTCGAGGGAGTCCCAGGTGAGGTCGACGCTGCGCATGTCCATCGTCTCGTCGAGGCGGCCGCCGCGAGCCCACACGTCGCGCTTCGGGAGGTTCGCGTACGCGTCCTCGCCCGGGTCGAAGCGCATCCGCAGGATCTCGTCGCGATAGCCGAGGACTGGCAGGTCCACGGTGAGGCACAGCGCCTCGTAGCCGGCGGCCGCGGCCCGCTGGACCAGGTCGCGGGTGACGGAACGGTCGCGCTGGACGTAGAGCTGGAACCAGCGGCGACCGCCCGGGGCCGCCTCGGCCACCGCTTCGATCGTGTGGCTCGCAACCGTGGAGACGACGTTGATCGCACCGGCCGCGGCGGCCGCGCGCGCGGTGGCCAGCTCGCCGTCCCGGTGCGCGAGGCCGTGCATGGCGGCCGGGGCGATCCCCACGGGAAGCGCGGCGGGTCGCCCCAGGATGGTCGTCGTGAGGTCGACCTCGGACACGTCGGTGAGGACGCGGGGCCGCAGCCGGAAGGCGTCCCAGGCGGTCATGGTGTCGCGCAGGACGTGCTCGTCATACGCGCCGCCGGCGTAGTACGCCCAGGCCGCGGGGTGCATCCGGGCGCGGGCGGGCGCCTCGAAGTCAGACAGGCGGACCACCTGCTCGAGGTCGATGGGCTGCGCATCCGCGGGCAGGTAGTTGCGGCGCGAGCCGGGCTCCGTGGTCATGGCCGCAGCATACTGGCGCCAATGGGCCTCGACCGCCGCCTCCACGACGCCGCGCACGTCGGCGATGTCCCCGCGATCCGCCGGCTGCTGCGCGAGGGCCTCCCGCTCGATGCGCGCGACACGGATGGCCGCACCCCGGTCATGGTCGCGACGGTCGCGCGCCAGGCCGACGCCGTGCGAGCGCTCATCGACGCCGGCGCAGACATCGACATCCGCGACAACCGCCTCGACAACGTGTTCCTGTACGCGGGCGCGAACGGCCTGCTGGAGATCCTCGCGCTCGCGAACGAGGCGGGCGCCGACCCGGCGATCACGAACCGCTTCGGCGGCACCGCGCTCATCCCGGCCTGCGAGCGGGGCCACGTGGAGACCGTCCGCTACCTGCTGGAGCAGTCGGACGTGGACGTGGACCACGTCAACCGGCTCGGCTGGACCGGCCTCCTGGAGGCGATCATCCTGTCCGACGGCGGGCCGGCCCACCAGGAGATCGTCCGGCTGCTGCTGGAGGCGGGCGCGGACCCGGACCTCGCCGACGGCGACGGCGTGACGCCGTTGTCGCACGCGCGCGCCCGGGGCTTCGACGAGATCGCGGCGCTCCTCGAGGCGGCGGGCGCGGGCGGGTAGTCAGCCGATCAGCTCGAGGTTGGCGAGGCTGGCGAGCATCGTCTTTCGGCCGACGCCCGGGTCCTTGAAGGCGACCGAGACCTCCTCGTCGTCACGGGTGAGCTTGGACGTGATCACGATCCCGTCGCCCCACTTCGCGTGTCGGATCCGGTCGCCGTCGCGATAGCGCCGCTCGCCGGGCACGATCGGCCGCTCGGGCACCACGCCCCGCTCTCGGGGTCCCAGCCCTCCCCGGACGCCCGTCGATCCCACGCCGCCGCCTGCGTCGTCCCAGGGGGGGAGCCCGCCGCCCGGCGCCGGCGCCGCGCCCTCGCCCCACGGCTGCCTGCCGAGCGAGCCCGACGGCGCGCCCGTGGCGTACGCCTCGCGCTTCGCGCCGAGGTCGCGGCTCGGACGGAACGGCTCGCCCGCGGCGGGTGCGCCCGGACGGCCGGAACCCTGGCGGTACGCCCCGCCGCCGGTCCGGATCCCGGCCCCGAACCGGGTGCCGCGCTCGCGGAACACGAGGTCCGGGTCCAGGTCGGAGCCCATCTCGTCGCCGCGGTGGAGCTGTGGTCCCACCATGAGCTCGGGCGGGATCTCCAGCAGGAACCGCGACGGGACGCTCATGCCGCCGCCTCCCCACGTCGCGCGCCGCCACGCGTGGGACAGGAACAGCCGCTTCTTGGCCCGGGTGATCCCGACGTACGCCAGCCGGCGCTCCTCCTCCAGCTCCTTCTCGTCATCGAGCGCGCGGTTGTGCGGGAACAGCCCCTCCTCGAGGCCCGCGATGAACACGACGGGGAACTCGAGGCCCTTCGCCGCGTGGAGCGTGATCAGCGTCACGGCGTCGGCCTCGCCCTCGTAGGAGTCCTGGTCCGCGACCAGCGCCGTCTCCTCGAGCAGCCGGTCGAGCGCGTCCTCCGGCGTGAGGTCGTCGTAGCGGGTGGTGACGGCGCGGAGCTCGAGCAGGTTCGCCCAGCGGTCCTCGCCCTCTTCGGACCCGTCCGCGAGCATCGCGCGGTACCCGGACGCCTCGAGCACCTCGTCCAGCAGCTCGGGCAGCGGGAGCACGCCGATCCGCGTCCGGAGCTTCGCCACCAGCGCCGCGAACTCGCCGAGCGACGTCCGGATGCGGGGGCCGATCCCCTCGACCTCGCCGCGCGAGGCCGCGACCACGGCCGCGAACACGTTGTCCTCGTGGCGGACGGCGTGCCGCCGCAGCGCCTCGACGCTCTTGTCGCCGATCCCCCGCGCCGGCACGTTGATGATCCGCTCGAAGCTCACGCCGTCGGTGTCCGAGCGCAGGACCCGCAGGTACGCGAGCGCGTCCTTGACCTCGCGCCGCTGGTAGAACCGCGTGCCGCCCACGAGCTGGTACCGGATGCCGTAGCGGAGGAACGCCTCCTCGATGGCCCGGGACTGGGCGTTCATCCGGTACATCACCGCGACGTCCTTGGGGCGGAAGCGGGTCGACTCGTCGTCGTCCGCCCGACGCGTCAGCCACGACCCGCGGCCCGTCTGCCCGATCAGCCCCTCGACCTGGCGGCCGATCCACTCCGCCTCCTCGTCCTCGTTGAACGCCTCGAAGCGCTGGATCGGCACGCCGCCCTGGTTCTGGGTCCACAGCTTCTTGTCCGTCCGCCGCTCGTTGCGCGAGACCACCGCGTGCGCGGCATCGAGGATGAGCTGCGTCGAGCGGTAGTTCTGCTCCAGCTTGACGACCGTCGCCTCGGGGTAGTCGCGCTCGAAGTCCAGGATGTTCTGGACGTTCGCGCCGCGCCAGCCGTAGATCGACTGGTCGTCGTCGCCGACCACGCACAGGTTGCGATGGGCGGCGGCCAGCGCGCGGACCCACAGGTACTGCGGGCGGTTCGTGTCCTGGTACTCGTCCACGTGGAGGTACAGCCAGCGCTGCTGGTAGCGAGCGAGCACGTCGGGCGCCTGGTCGAACAGCTCGACGGCCTTGAGCAGCAGGTCGTCGAAGTCGAGCGCGTGCGCCGCCGTCAGGCGCTCGCGGTAGCGCTTCGCGAGGCGGGCGATGGTCCGCTCCCGGTGGTTGACGGCATTCTCGGCGAGGAACGTCTCGTCGAGCATCTCGTTCTTGGCACGGCTGATCGCGCCGAGGATCGCGGCGGGACGGAACTCGCCAGTCGCGGGCAGGTCCTCCTCGGCGAGGATCCGCTTCATCAGCTGCTGCTGGTCGTCCGTGTCGTAGATCACGAACCGGCGGTCGAGCCCGATCGCCTCGCCGTCGCGGCGCAGCACGCGGGCGCACAGCGCGTGGAACGTCCCCGCCTCGACGTCCTTGCCCGTGTCGCCGGTGAGGTGGGCGATCCGCTCGCGCAGCTCGCCGGCCGCGCGGTTCGTGAACGTCACCGCCAGGATGCGGTGCGGCCGGACCGCCTTGACGCCGATGAGGTACGCGATCCGATGGGCGACGACGCGCGTCTTGCCCGAGCCCGCACCGGCCAAGATGAGCAGCGGGCCCTCGGTCGTGGACACCGCCCGGGCCTGCTCCGGGTTCATCCGCGAGAGGATCTCCTCCGCACGTGCCTGGCGGCGGGCCTCGATCGCCTTGGCGACGTCCTCCGGTGCGATCGCCGGTCCGGCGGCGGCCGCCGCCGGCTCCACGGGGAGCTCGCGCAGCCACTCCGGCTCATCCGGGACGGCGGTCGAGGCAACGTCGGGCCCGCCCGGGGCCGTGGCGGCGGGGCCCTCGTCCGCGGGCCCGAGGTCGAGCCACGTGCCCTGCCCCTGCGGCTCGGCCTTGCGCGTGCGGGGGCGCTTTGCCGGGCGGTCGGGAGGGGTGGGACTCACCCCGTCATTCTAGGTTGCGCGGCTCATCCGGGCGTCCGCGCGCGGCTCGGTCAGGCGCCCGCCGACGGCTCCTCGATCGTGATCGCCGGGTCGTCCCAGCCGCTCGCGTCGAGCACGAGGTGGAGGTCGACGGTGCCGTCGTCGCTCACGGCGTCCACGACGAGGTGGGCGGGTCGCAGCGTCTCGACGTCGGTGTCCAGGGTGAGGGTCGTGCTGACGTCGGGGAGGGTCGCCGCCTGGGCGGTCGGGAGCATCGCGCGCAGGATCAGCGCCGGGTCCGTGCCCGCATCGAGCGTCACCCGGTGACAGTGCCCGCTCGCCGAGGCGCACGCGACGTCCTCGAGGGTGGGCGTGATGCCCGGCGAGGCGAGGTACGACCGGAGCCGGTCGACGAGCGAGAGCGGGTTGATGTCCACGCCGGCCTGGGCCGACGCCCCGCCGAGCGACGCGCGTTGCCAGGGGTCATCGGGCCCCGTCCGGTACCAGACGCCGTCCCACACGGAGATCGCGGCGACGTCCACCTCGAGTCCCGGGCTCGTGAGGCGGGACGACGTCTTCGCGTCCTTCGGCCGCACGTCGCTCGAGACGGTCGTCCCGTCGAGAGCCACCGCGGCCTGGTCA
>JAICUV010000217.1 GCA_025935655.1 Chloroflexota bacterium
GCGGTCGACAGGTCGGCAGGGACGTCCAGCGCGGCGTCGATCGAGCCGTCGTGGAGGGCGGCCTCCGCGGCCGCGCGGTCGGCGACCGCGCTGAGCGAGAGCTGCAGCTCGTACGCGGCGGCAGTCGCCGTGATCGACGCCTCGAGGCCGGCGGGCGCGTCGCCGACGAGGGCGAGCGACGTCCTCGTCGCGTTCCCCACCAGCATGGACGGCACGATGAAGCCCACGAGCATCAGGATCACCGTGAACGCCAGCGACAGGGCGTAGCCCCGGCTCCGGCCGCGCTCGATGATCTCCCGGCCGGCGACGAGACGGATGGCCCGCCAGCGGCTCATCGTGCGCTCCCCGGCTCGAGGGCGCCCGGGGCCCCGGCACCGTCGATCGGCTGCGGCGCGTTGACCGCCTCCATGAACAGCTCCGACAGCTTCGGGGGCTCGTAGCTGAAGCGCCGCACGTCGCCGGCGACGCGCGCCGCCGCGAGGATCGCATCGAGGTCCGCCCGCTCGTCCACGAGCAGCTTGACCCGGTCACCCTCGCGCTCGAGCACGGTGTTGCCGCCCAGGCCGTCCAGCCAGCTGCCGCCCGTGCCCGCCACCTCGACCTCGAGGTGACGCCGGCCCGAGCGCGCCTTGAGCTCCTCGATCGCGCCCTCCGCGACGACCCGCCCGCGGCTGATGATCACGACGTCCTCGCACACCTCCTCCACGAGGTCCAGCTGGTGCGACGAGAACACCACGCCCACGCCGGCCCTGGCCCGCTCGCGCAGGACCTCGGCCATCGTCGCGATGCCGATCGGGTCCAGGCCGCTGAACGGCTCGTCGAGGACGAGCAGCTCGGGATCGTGGACGAGCGCCGTGGCGAGCTGGACGCGCTGCTGGTTCCCGTGCGAGAGGTCCTCCAGCTTGGACTTCGCGCGGTCGGCGAGCCCGAACCGCTCGAGCCACTCACCGGCCTTCGTCCGCGCGACGCCCCGCGACAGGCCGTGGTGCTGCCCGAAGTAGGCGAGCTGCTCCGCGACCCGCATGCGCGGATACAGCCCGCGCTGCTCGGGCATGTACCCGAACCGCAGCCTTGTGCGGGGATCGATCGGCGCGCCGTCCCAGTGGACGCTGCCGCCGTCCGGCGTCGCGAGCCCGAACACGCAGCGCATCGTCGTCGTCTTGCCCGCGCCGTTCGGCCCGAGGAAGCCGACGAGGCGCCCGCGCCTGGCGGTGAAGGTGGCGCCGTCGAGCGCGCGGACGGCGCCGTAGCGCTTGGTGAGCTGGACGATCTCGAGCATCTGGTCCCCGGGGCGGTTGGGCGAGCGTGAAGCGTAGCGGACACGGATGCGCCCCGGCCACCACGCGGGTGGCCGGGGCGCGAGGGACGCGGATGCGGGGCGCCGCTACCCGGCGGTGATGGTCCCCTGCATGTCCGGGTGCACGTCACACCGGAAGAAGTACGTCCCGGCGGCCAGGGCCGGAACCTCGGCGACCTTGGTCCCGCCGGCGAAGATCTCGCCCCGGAACAGGTTGGTCGACGCCGACGAGTCGGTGTAGATCGCCACGTTGTGCGGCGCGCCGTCGTTGTTGGTGAACGTCAGCTGGAACGCCTTGCCGGCCGGGACGCGGACGTCCTTGGTGACGAACTGCATGTCCTTGGCGACGATGGTCGGGGCGTTCGGGTCGGCGGGGGCCGCCGGGGCCTGGCTGGCGTCGCTGTCTGCGTTGGTGCTGCTGCACGCGGCGGCCGCGAGCGCGACGGTCGCGAGCGCGAGGGTGACGAGGAGGCGCTTCACGGATCGGGTACCTCGGGAGTCGGTTCGACGGGTGGTGGCGGAGCGGATGCCCCGGCGCCGGGAGCGGCCGGCGCCGGGGCGGGAAGGGCTCAGATGGACGCGGCGCCCTCGGCGGGGCGGAGGCCCACCTTGGCGAGCCCCGCCTTGACCTCGCGCTTGACGACCTTGACCGGGTTGCCGTCGGCGCGCAGGAAGTCGACGACGAGCAGGAAGATCAGCGCGACCTCGATGCCCTTGGCGATGTAGGCGGTCGAGTAGTACGGGCCCTGGATCGCCCACATGACGATGGCGGTCGCCGCGTAGCCCATGAGGGCGAGGCGGATGAGCCAGCGGAACCGGATCGCGAGCGAGACCGGGACGATCATCGCGATCGCGAGGACCGCGTAGCCGGTGGCGTTGAGGGTGAACAGGAGCCCGCCGAGGGTGCTGTGGATGTAGGCCGTGCCCAGGGTCAGGGCGACGATGCCGAAGCGGAGCGCGACGCCGGCGACGGTGAGGTCGCGGTCGGTGGTGTCGTTCACGGGTTGAGACCTCCGGGGTGGTGGTGACGTGCGGTGGGACTGGCTGGCGATCCCGGCTGGGTGCTGCCGGCGATGGCCCAACTGTGCGGTGGGTGCCCGGCCCACCGCCCCGGACGCGCATCGCCGATGACCGACCACGAAGGACGCCGGCCCAGCGGCGACGCCCGCCGGGTGCGGGATCGACATCCGACGGGGGTGCGGGCGCGACGGATGACGTAGGCCCGGACGGCGACCGCCGTTTAGACTCGATCCGTCGTGGCGTCCGCTCGTACCCGCTCCAAGGCATCCAGGGCCGCTCCGTCTGCCGCGCCTACCGAGGCTCGACCGGCCGGGGCGGCCGCGCACCACCATGCCCGGGCCGGGGACGTCGACGCGCTCCTCCAGGGGGCCGCCGAGGAAGCCGCGCGGCTGCTCGGCGCGGACGGGGCGTTCCTCTACCTCGCCGAGCCCGAGACAGGGCGGCTCCGCTTCACCCACTCGGCCGGCATCTCGGCGCTGCCGGCCGATCACCGGATCCGGACCCTCGAGCTGCCCGTCGGCGTGGGGATGTTCGGCAAGGCCGTCGCGGACCGGCGGGTCGTCGTCACCGGGGACTACGGGGCGGACACCCGGTTCGTCCACGCCGAGGCCACCGACAGCTTCGTCGACGAGATCGAGATCCGCTCGATGGTCGTGGCGCCGCTCACGGCCGGCGACGAGGTGTTCGGGGCGCTGGGCACGTTCTCCCGCACCGCGGACGCGTTCACGGCGCCGCAGATCGCGCTCGTCCGCGCCCTCTCCGACCACGCGGCGCTCGCCATGGCCAACGCGCGGCTCATCGAGGAGCTGGACCTGTCGCGCGACGCGATCGAGCGCCAGGCGACGATCGAGCGCTCGCTGCGCGAGCTGGGTACCCGCATCTCGGGCGCCCGGGACCCGGAGGCCGTCGTCCAGCACACGATCGACGAGGCGCTGCGGCTCCTGGACGGCGACGGCGCGCGGATCGACATCGTGGATCCCGAGGTCCGCCAGCTGCGCGGCCTGTACTCGTCGGGCGAGGAGCAGATCCTCGAGACGGAGTGGCCCCGTGACCCGAACGACACCCTGGAGGTGGGTGCGTCCGGACGGGCGGTGCTCACCGGCCAGACGTACATCAGCCGCGACTACCTCACGGACACGAACCTCGTCCACGGGCACGGGCCGGACACCTATGCCCGCACGAAGGGCATCCACGGCGTCATCGCCACGCCCCTGTTCGGCGACCAGGGGCCGTTCGGCGCCATCACCGTGTGGTCCACGAAGGAGGACGCGTTCGGGCCCGACGACGCGGCGCTGCTCGAGACGATCGCCGGGCAGTCCGCCGTGGCGCTCGGCCGTGCCCGTCTCATCGAGGAGCTCGGGCGCTCGCGCGAGACGCTGGCCCGGCGGGCCGAGGAGGAGCGCGCGCTGCGCGAGATCGCGTCGCGCCTGGGCGCGATGGGCGACGACCCGGCCGACATCCTCAACCGGATCGTCAACGAGACCGCCCGGCTGCTCGGCGGCGAGCGGGCGCGCCTCGACCTGCTCGAGCCGCTGTCGGGCTCGATCCTGTGGACGTACCCGCCGCAGACGCCGTTCAACGACCGGATCGTCACGGAGGAGCTGGTCGGCGACGGACCGGCCGCCACCCCGACCGGGCTCGCGGGGCTCGCGATCCACGAGGGCCGCCCCGTCGTGTCGGGCGACTACATGCGGGACACCCGGTTCCACCACTACCCCGAGGGGGACGAGGGCGTCACGTCGGTCGGGCTCCACTCGATCGTGGCGACGCCGGTCATCGGCGAGGAGGGCCTGCTGGGCGTCCTGCAGGCGGGGCACCGCGCGATCGACGCGTTCGGCGAGGATGCGATCCGGCTGATCGGCGCCCTCGCGACGCAGGCGGCGATCGCGATCACCAACGCCCGTCTCGTCGACCGGCTCGCGTCCTCGCAGGCCGCCCTCGAGCGGACGGCCGAGGCGGAGCGGTCGCTGCGCGAGATCGCGCGCCGGATGATGACGATCCAGGACCCGGGCGAGCTCCTCCAGGACGTCGTGGACGAGGCGGCCCGGCTGCTCGGCTCGAGCGGCGCGGTCATCGACCTCCTGGACCCGGCCACGGGCGAGGTCCGCTGGGCCTACGACGCGGGCATCGACGAGGCGACCCGGACCGGCTCGCAGGAGCGCAAGGCCGGCAACGACGGCGTGTTCCTCGCGATCCGCGAACGGCGCGTGATCGTGACCGACGACTACGCCGCCGACCCGCGGTTCGCGGACGGGCCGCCCAACGCGGCGTTCCTCGAGTCGGTGCACGTCCGCTCGATGGCGTTCGCGCCGCTGATCGGCGATGCCGTGGTGCTGGGGACGCTGGCCGTCCACGCCCCGGAGGTCGGCCGCTTCGACGAGGAGGCGGCCTCGACGCTCGCGGCGCTCGCGGACCTGGCCACCATCGCGATCCACAACGCGGAGCTCATCCGGGAGCTCGGCCGCTCGCGCGAGGAGACGGCCCATCGCGCCGAGACCGAGCGGACGCTGCGCGAGATCGTGGCGCGCGTCACGGCGATCCGCGACCCGGACACGATCCTGGGCCTGATCGTGGACGAGACGCGCCGAGTCCTCGGGTCGGACGGCGCGCACCTCACGCGGATGAGCGAGGACCGGACGTTCCTGCGCCCGGTCGTCATCGCCGGCGGCATGGACGAGGTGACCCGCGACTGGCTCCAGATCCAGCAGTTCCCGCTCGACGGGGGGATCAACGGGCTTGCCGCCGGCCAGGGCCGGATCGTGTGGACACCCAACTACGCCACCGACCCGCGGATCCCGCGCGACGAGGACGACCTCGAGGTCGCGCAGCGGATGGGCCTCGGGGCGATGGCCGCGGCGCCGCTCCACGCCCCCGGGGGCGAGGTCATCGGGACGCTCGCGATCAGCTACCGCACGCCGGGACCGATCTCGCAGGACCGGCTGACGCTGCTCCAGGCGCTCGCGGACCACGCGGCGATCGCGCTCTCGAACTCGGACCTGCTCGCCCGGCTCGAGACGTCCGAGGCCAGTTTCCGCGGCCTCGTCCAGGCGACGCCCGACGTCATCTGGCGCAACGACGCCGAGGGCCGGTTCACGTTCATGGCCGAGGGCGCGGAGCAGCTGTTCGGCTGGAAGGCCGAGGAGATGGTGGGCCGCCACTTCGGCGAGATCGTCGCGCCGGGCTCGCACGACGACGCGGGCGTGGCCTGGGAGCGGCTCGCCACCACGCCCGATGCGATCTGGCGGCTGCGCTTCCTCCTCGCGCGCAAGGACGGCTCGGTCTTCCCGGCCGAGGTCTCGGCCGTGACCTCGTTCGAGGGCGGCGAGTTCCGGGGCGCCCAGGGCACGCTCCGCGACATCAGCGAGCGGGAGCGGCTCGAGCGCGACCTGCGGGCGAGCGAGGAGCGCTACCGCGGTCTCGTCCAGAGCTCGCCGGACCTGATCTTCGAGATGGACGGCGACGGCGTCTACACCTTCTACTCGGACCGGACCGAAGAGGTCATCGGCTGGTCGCCGGAGGAGATGATCGGCCGCCCGTTCACCGACTTCATCGACATGGAGGCCTTCCCGCAGGCGGCGCAGCGGCTGGCCGAGATCTCGGCCCACCCGGGCAAGCCGTCCACGGACCGGCTGCTCATCCGGCACAAGTCGAACGGCCGCAAGATCCC
>JAICUV010000136.1 GCA_025935655.1 Chloroflexota bacterium
CCCACCTGGCGGTCGCGTTCGCCGCTGCCACCGAGCTCGGCCGACCACCCGGCCGGCGCCGGCCGGTCCATCGGTCGCCCGTACGCGCGCCAGCGCCGAGCGACCGTGAACCCGAGCGCCTCGTACAGCTGGAGCGCACCGGTCGGGTTGGACCCGTCGACGCCGAGCCACGCCTCCGCCATGCCCGCGTCGCGCAGGGCCTGGAACGACGCGGCGCACAGCGCCTTGGCCACGCCCCTGCCGCGCCACGGCCGGCGGACCGAGACATGCTCCAGCCAGCCGCGCTGCACGCCGAGCGCCTCGTTCTCGCCCCGGAAGATCACATTCATCACCACGCCCGCGACCTGGTCGCCGTCCCAGGCAACGCGCCACAGGCTCGTGTCCACGTCCGGGTTGCGGAAGCGTGCGACGAAGTCGCCCTCGCCCTGCTCGCGGTGACCCCAGTGGTCCTCGAAGGCCTCGTTGTCGGCGTCGAAGATGGCCCGCTCGGTCTCCGGCGTCACCGGCCGCAGCTCGAGGCCGGCCGGCAGCGCATGCCGGGGGAGCGTCCCCGTGAGGAACCGGCGCATCTCGAAGCCGTAGCGGATCGGGACGTAGCCCTGGTCGTCGAACAGCGCGAGGTCCGCGAGCTCGATGTCCAGCGCGAAGCCCCGCAGCTGGCGCGGACCGGGCCGCGGGTCGGCGGCGGCCTCCCCGGTGAGCCGGTCCCGGTTCCAGCGCCACAGCGCGGTCCCGATGCCGCGATGCCGCCAGTCGGGAAGCACGGCGCCCCAGGTCTCGGCGACGAACGCCCCGTCCCGGTGGACGAGGATCCCGAACGCGAACCCGACGACCGTGCCGTCGACCTCGGCGAGGACGAGGTCACGTTCGGCTCGGAACGCGTCGAGCGGCTCGTACTCGCAGCGGAGGTCCTCGCCGGTGCGGACCTCGTCCACGCCGTCCGCGCGGCGGGACGTGTTGAGGACCAGGGCCAGCGCGTCCCAGTCCGCGTCCGTCGCGTGCCGGAACGCCAGGCCCGGGACGGGGGGCGCGCCGTCGACGGCGATCCGTGCCGCTTCCTCGGTGATGCTCATGGCGCCTGCTCCAGGTTGGCGAAGGGCTTGCGGTACGACACGCTCCCCGAGACCCTGCGGAAGCCGCACGACTCGTAGAGCGCGAACGCCCGGTTGTGGTTCTCGGTGTCGACGCCCAGGTAGGCGCTCGTCGCCCCTTCGTCGCGCAGCAGCCGGAGGCTGCGAAGGATCGCCGCGCGGGCGAGGCCGCGTCGCCGATGGGCCGGATGGGTCACGACCGCATCCAGCAGTCCGCGTCTCGACCCGTCCGGGAGGATGTCCACGATGTTCGAGACGCAGGCGGCGGGGACGGCCCCGGCCCACGCCACGACGACGAGGTCGCGGCGGAAGCGCGGGTCCTCGATCCACTCGGCGAGCTGGTGCTCGTCCGCCTCGTGCTCGCCCCAGTGCTCGGCGAAGCCCGCCACGATCGTCTCGAACACCGCCGGCAGCTCGCCCGCGGTCGGCGTCCGGAGCGTGTACCCGTCGGGAACCACCGGTTCCTCGATGGCATCGAGGTCCGGCCGCAGCATCTCGGCGCCCCAGCGAACGGGCATGTAGCCGCTTGCCGGCAGTACTGCCTCCAGCTCCTCGTCGCCGTCGAACGCCTCGCCCGCGAGCCATGCCCGCCGGTCGGACGGGTTGGCGGCCGCGACCTCGCGCTGGCGCTCCTCCGCCCAGGCGATGAACGCCTCGGCGATTCCGAGGCCCCACGCCGCGGGCTCGACGAGCGTGATGACCTCGTAGACGCGGTCGCCGTCCACGAGGTCGTGCCACTCCACGCGGGCATAGCCCACGGTCGCGCCATCGCGCTCGGCGATGACGCAGTCCACGAGCGGGTCCGAGTTGACCAGGTGCGTGTACCGGTGGCGCATCGCCTCGGGGTCGATGGGCTCGAGCATGCCGACACGGGTCCGGAGACGCGCGTTCGCCTCGCCCATCGCGGCAACGTCCTGCAGGCCGCGATAGCGGCGGAACGTGACGCCGCTGCCCGCCGGGAGCGACGGCAGCCGCGGCGTGGTGGTGGTCGTCATCGGTCGTCCCCGTACTTGTGGCGCATGTGCTGGTTCACCGACACGTGGATGGCCTTCCACTTGCGGCGCTCCTCGGCGCGGAGGAGGGGATCGTTGGCGCGGGCGACGTGGGCCGCCTCGCGCTCGAGCTTGCGGTGGCTCGCGAGCCGGTCCGGCGACAGGGTGCCCGCCGCGAGCGCGGCGGCGATGGCGCACCCGGGCTCGGCCGCGTGCCGGCAGTCGCTGAAGCGGCAGGCGAGCGCGAGCTCGGTGATGTCGGCGAACGCCGGGTCCAGGCCGTCGGAGGCACCCGCGACGCCCAGCGAGCGGATTCCCGGCGTGTCGATGAGCAGCGCGCCGCCCGGCAGCCGCACGAGCTCCCGGTGCGTGGTGGTGTGGCGGCCCTTCGAGTCGTCCTCGCGGACCGCGGCCGTGCGCTGGCGCTCGGCGCCAGCGAGCGCGTTGACGAGCGTGGACTTGCCCACGCCCGAGCTCCCGAGCACCACGGCGGTACGGCCGCGCCCGAGATGAGCGTCGCGGAGCGGCTCCACGCCGTCGCCCTGGAGGGCCGAGATCGCGAGGACCTCGACGCCCGGCGCCACCGCCTCGGCGGCGACGCGCAACCCGTCGGCGTCGGCGGCCACGTCGGCCTTGTTGAGCACGATCACCGGCGTCGCGCCGCCGCTCCACGCCACGGCGAGGTAGCGCTCGATGCGGCGCAGGTTGAAGTCGCCGTCCATGCCTGCCACGACGAACGCCACGTCGACGTTCGCCGCCAGGACCTGCTCGGCGACGAGGTTGCCGGCCACCCGTTCCTCGCCGGCGCTGCGGGTGAACGCGGTCCGGCGGGGGAGGACGGCCTGGATGACGGTGGGCGAGCCATCGCCCGTGGACGCGGCCACGGCGACCCAGTCGCCGACGGCCGGGAAGTCGCCCGGGCCGTAGGCCTCGTGGCGGAAGCGTCCGGACACCGTCGCGCTCGCATCGGGCGCGACGTCCGGCCGGGCCACCACCCACGCGTCCCGGTGGGCCGCGACGACCCGGGCGGGCACCAGCCCCGCCGCATCGAACGGCAGGAACGCGGCGGCCCACCCCGGATCCCAGCCGAGGTCGACGAGCGAGTCGGCCGGCATGGTCGGGTTCGGAATCTCCATCGTCATCACCCGACCCGCTTGAGCTTGCCGGTGCGCTTCGCGTAGCGCTCGGCGCGGCCGAAGGCCCACAGGCCGGCAGGGATGAGGACGATGCCCATCACGATCAGCGGCACGACGTCGTGCCACAGCGCCGTGAGCGGGACCCCGTCGAGCATCGCGGCGCGCACGCCGTCCAGGACGTACGTGGCCGGCGAGAGCTTCGAGATCGTCTGCATCCACTCGGGGAGCACGCTCACCGGGTAGTAGACGCCAGAGACCAGCAGGAGGCAGGACTGGATGACGAACGTCATCTGCGCCCCGCGCTCCACGTACAGCAGCGGCAGGATCGCGGCCATCATGCCGATGCCCACGAAGCTGAACGAGCCCAGGAGCACGAACACCGCGGCGGTCGCGACGTTCGTGACGCCCAGGTCCAGCTGCCGGTAGAAGATCACCAGCACCACCATCATGGCGGCCGTGTGCACCAGGCCGTAGCCCATCGCGTACAGGCACGAGCCGAGCAGCTGGGTCCAGCGTCGGATCGGGGCCATGAAGGTGTACTCGAGCGTCCCTTCCCAGCGCTCCACGCTGATCGTCTCGGCGATCCACGAGAAGACGACGGACAGGTAGTTCCAGAACACCGCGCCGATGATCAGAGTCAGCAGGAGGCGGTCGTCGCCCGCCGCCGCGCCGATCAGCGAGATCGAGAGCGCGCCGGCGACGGAGTAGACGAGGAAGGCGACCTCCCACCCCCAGTACCGGCGGGTGAGATAGAAGTTGCGCTCGACGAAGGCGTACGACGCCTTCAGCTCGTGCGTGAGGAGTGCCAACGGAGTGTCCCTCTCAGGAGGTGCGCACCCCGGGCCGGGAGGAGCCCGGCCCGGGGACGCGGGCGCGGCGAGGTCATCCCTGCCACGCGGGTGAGGTCATCGCCTCGCCACCGATCCGCCGGCCGAGCCGCACGAGCGACTGGCCGAGCTGGTAGCGGAGCGTGCGGGTGGACCGGAGTCCGTCCCGCTCGGCGTCGCGGGTGGACCGTAGGAGCGCCTGGCGCTCCGCCACGTCCGCGAGCCGGAGCTCGATGAACTGCATCGTGGTGTCCTTTCGGAGGTCATGAAGTCGGAAGGTGTTGCGTGCGCGGATGGAGCTGGTCGTCGTCATCGCGGCACCTCCTTTCTGGTGTCAATCGGTGTCGGCCCCGTCCTCCTCGACGTCCTCGTCGAGGGACCGGCCTGTGAAGGTCATGAACACGGCCTGGAGCGTGGGTTCCTGCCCGTGGACCTCGGCGACGAGTCGCTTCAGCCCCTCGGGCGTGTCCTCTGCAACCACGCGACCCCGGTCGAGGATCGTGATCCGGCTGCACAGGCGCTCCGCCTCCGCCAGGTCGTGCGTCGTGAGGACGATCGTGGCGTCGTGCGCCGCGTTGACCTCCTCGATGAACGACTGGACGTCGAGCTTGCTGCGCGGGTCGAGCCCGGTCGTGGGCTCGTCGAGCAGCAGCAGCGTCGGGCTCGTCAGCAGGGCTCGCGCGATCGCGACCTTCTGCTGCATCCCCCGGCTCATCTGCTCGACCGGGCGTCCGAGGCGGCTCTCCGCGATGCCCAGCCGTCCGAGGATCTCCGTCGCGTCCTTGCGCGCCACGCGGGCATCGAGGCCGTAGAGGCGGGCTGCGAACAGGAGGTTCTCCATCGGGCTGAGCTTCTTGAAGAACGCCGCATCGACGCTCACCCGGTTGATGAGCCGCTTCACGGCGAGCTCGTCGCGCTCGATGTCATGGCCGAAGACCTCCACCCGGCCCTCGTCCAGGGTCAGCAGACCCGAGATGAGGCGGATGAGGGTCGACTTGCCGGAGCCGTTCGCCCCCAGGACCCCGTGGATGGCGCCCCGCTCCATGCGGAGCGAGACGTCCTCGATGGCGGTGACGGGAGGCTTGCGACGATCGACCTTGAAGCGCTTGGTGACGTGCTCGACGAGGAGCGCCGGCGGGCCCGAGGGGACCGGTGTCACGGGCGTGCTGCCCTCGACCCGGTCGGCCGGGATCCGCGCGGCGGGCTCGAAGCCGTCCGGCTGGATGGCCGGCTGCGGGCTCGACGTCGGAGTGGTCGTCTTCGGTTCGGGTGCGAGGGTGGTGGTCACGGGACCCTCCGGGTGGTGGGTGGGCTGCGGTGGTGATTCCGGTGCTCGGCCGGTCCGCGGCGGGGTCCCAGGCATGGGACGAGCCGCGGGCCCGGCAATCGGGGGGCCTCGCGGCTCGGGGTTCCTCGTGGGCGTGACACGCCCAGAAAAACGAAAGAGCCGGGGGCCCGGTGGCCCACGGCTCGGTGGTCGCTCCTGGGGTTCTACCCCAGCGTCCTACCTAGCGGAGGGCACACCTCTCCCGCGATCGCGCGCCATGACGGGCGCGATCTTCGGCGCGTAGAGGGTTGCGTTCTTCACCATGGGGCTCACGCCTCCGGTAATGGACGTGCCGAGCGACCTGCTCGACCGGCGCGGATCGTACGCCGCCGCGGCGGGCCTCGTCAAGACTCGAACGGTGGGACAAACGACGTAGGATGGCCCCTGGCCCGGGAACCCGCCGTCACACGGACGCGTCCAAGGGACGTCGCCCGGGTCCCGAGGTCCGCACCATGCGAATGCCGCTCCGCCTCCTGTCGATCATCACCGTCACGGCCGCCATCGGCGCCTGTGGGACGGGTGCGCCGTCCGCGGAGCCCACCTCGCCCGCGGCGCCTTCCGGCTCACCAGGGCCCTCCGCCGCACCGTCGGCCGCCTGGCTCCGCGCCTCGACGACACAGGCCATCCCCCCGGTCAACGCATTCGCGGTCCCGGACACGGCGGACATCACGGCGGACGGCCGCTACGTGACCGTCGGGCCGGTGGACGCGATGTACCCCGGCCCGCTCCTGCCGAACCTGCGGGAGCGCCCGATCACGGACGCCGGGCGGCAGCGGATCGTCGACGAGGCGAGGCGGCTCGGGCTGCTCGGCGGCGAGACGGACTTCACCGGCGGCGGGCGTCCCGGCGGCATCACGGGCCATCTCGCGCTCACCGTCGACGGGAGCCGCGTGACGCTGATCGGCGACCCGACGGCGCAGATGCAGTGCATCACGACGCCGTGCGACCCGCCCGCGGGGACGCCGGCGGCGTTCGCGGACCTGTGGGCCAAGCTCGCCGAGCCCACCGACTGGCTGGGCGCCGACCTCGGGGCCGAGGTCGCGTTCGTGCCCAACGCGTACGCCCTCCTCGTCCGCCCCGCGCCGGTCCCGGAGGGCGGCCCCAGCACACCGGTCGTGCTGCCGGTGGCGCTCGACCTCTCGACGTTCGGGGTCCCGGTCGCCGGCGGCACCTACCGCTGCGGGACGGTGGAGGGGGCCGACGCCGCGACGCTGCGGCCGGTGTTCGAGGCGGCGAACCAGACCACGCAGTGGATCCAGGGCCCGGCGATGAGCGCGACCTTCGGGCTCACCGTCCGCCCGATCGTCGCGGACGAGGACCCGTGCGCGGAGACCTTCGGCGGGGGCTGACGAGGTCCTGCAGCCCGGCGCTCAGGGCTCTCGGCGCATGACGACCCGCGGCGTCCCGGCCCGCGCCCCCGACGTGGTCTCCGACGCGAGCTCGAACCCGCTGCGCTCGAACATCGACTCGGTCCCCGTGTGCAGCCCCGGCGCCGAGACCTTCCCGCCGCCCGTCCGGACCGGGTACCCCTCGACAAGGCGTGCGCCGTGCTCGCGGGCGTACGCGACCGCAGCCTCGAGGAGGGCCCCGGCGACGCCGCTCCGACGCGCGTCTCTCGCCACGACGAAGCAGTTGACGCTCCACACCGCCTCGCCGGGGAGCTGCGGGATCGTGCGCGAGGCGGCGAGTCGCGGGAAGTCCTCCCGCGGCCCGAGCCCGACCCAGCCGACGGCGCGCCCGTCCCGGACTGCGACGAGCCCAGGCGCGGGCTCCGATCCCACCAGGGCCTCGAGATCCGCGCGGTTCTCCTCGGCCGTGGTGTTCGTCCAGTTCGCGTTCCGCTTGCGCCACCACTGGCACCAGCACCACCTGGGGTCACCACCCGCCGAGAACAGCGCGGCGATCAGCGGCCAGGCGGCGGGGGAGGCGGGGAGGATCTCGATCTCCATGGACGCAGTCTGCGCATCGGCTCGCCGGATCGCGACAGGAATTGCGCACGGTACGCGGTTCAGTAGTACCGCTGATCACATGTGAAGCTGCGCTGCAGCTCGATGCCGTGCGGGCCGTAGACCGTCACGGTGCCCTCGAGGAGCTCCGGGACGTAGGCATCGTCCGGGGTCAGCACCGCGACCTGTGAACCCTTTGGGCGGTCGACGCTGGTGATCCAGGTCATGTAGGGGTCGGTCCACCAGAACACCACGCTCGAGGGGCGCACGCCTTCCCATGACACCGTGGTGTACGGGAGCTCGGAGGAGCCAGGGTACAGCGGAATCACGCACGTGGCGGCCGTGATGACGGGTACTGGCTTCGCGCCGAGGACTGTCCCGACGCCGCCGGACGTCGCGAGGACCGCCCCCAGCGCGAGGCCACCGAGCCCGCGGAGTGCGATCCTGGTCCGTGACGAGGTCATGTGCGCCTCGCGGCAAGCATGGCCGATTCGGTCCAGCCGATCGATGGTTCGATCGCGCGAGGCACGTCCGGCCGTCCTGCGAGCCGTGATCCTGGGCGCTCCCTCGCGGCGCCGCATCGGTCGATCGACCCACATGCCATGCACGCCCGACCACCCATCGTCGCCGTGCGTCGTGGCGTGATGGACGGCCATCCCCGCCTGGCCGGGGATCACCCGTCGAGCAGGGCCTCGTACGGTGCGAGCGGGACGACGCCCTCGGCGCAGCGGGCGAGGTCCGCGTCCAGGGTGACGAAGGCGTCGGCCTGGAGCTGGGTGAGGGCGAGGTACTCGGCGTCATATGTCGACGCCCAGCCGAGCCGGGTCGCGATGTCCCAGGCGCGTCCGCGAAGGACGCCGTCGCCCAGGAGGCGGATCTGCATCCGCCCGATATGGGCGAGCTGCGCTCGGGCGTCGCCGGCCGGGAGCTCGCCGCGGTGGACGGCCTCGTGGAGGGTCGCGAGGACCTGCGAGCGGAGGAGGGTCGGGGCGACGAGGTGGTGTCCGGCCCGGACCTCGACGCCGTCGCGAGCGAGGCGGATGGCGACGCCCGAGTCGATCACGAAGCGGGTCATGGGCGGTGGCTCGAAGCGGCGCGCATGGGCACATTCTGGCCCGGCCCCTTGTCAGGTCGCGGCAGGAATTGCACGATGCGGCATTGCGTTCGCGGGGCACGCCGGCGTCCTGCCAGCCCCCCGTCAGCGGGCGGCGATGCCGGCGATCTCGACCTTGTACGCAGGGGTGGCGAGGCGGGCCTCGACGGTGGCGCGGGCCGGCTTGTTCGCCTGGTCCACCCACTCGTCCCACGCCCGGTTCATCTCGGCGAAGGTCCCGATGTCCGGCAGCCAGACGTTGACCGACAGCAGCTTCGACTTGTCCGAGCCCGCGGCCGCGAGATGGGCGTCGATCTGGGCCAGGATGTCGCGCGTCTGCTCGTACACGCCGGCGTCGGCGTCGCCGCTCGTGTGGCCGGCGAGGAACACCAGGTCGCCGAACACGACGGCCTCGGAGAAGCGGACGCCCGGATCGATGCGCTGGATGGACACGTGCTCTCCCGATGCAGTGCGGCGAAGGGGCCGCGAGCTCCCATGATGGCCGTCGCG
>JAICUV010000085.1 GCA_025935655.1 Chloroflexota bacterium
AGAAGGTCTGGCAGCCGTCGTCGTTGACGGTGCAGACGTTCATGTCGGGCACGTTCCCGACGGTGACGCCCTGCGGGTAGTCGGTGACCTCACCGGCGGGCGTGATCCACTGGTGCGGCGTGCCGTCGCTGATCCACGGGGTGATGCCGCCGTGGAGGTGGAGGGTCGCGCGGTTCTCCGTGAAGCACATCGCAGGTTTGGCGCCGGTGGTTGTGCACTCGGGGTTGCGCACGCCGTCCATGACGGTACCGTCGTTGACCGGGGCGGGCATGTTCGCCATCGGGCCCATGCCCGAGCCCATGAGCGTCGAGTCGGTCGGAAGGAACAGGTTCCCTTCGACACCCGACGGCAGCAGGTTGTGGAAGACGATGCGGACCGGCTTGTCCTTCGTCGCACCGATGGTCGCTCCCAGCCACTGGGGCGGGGTGACCGCGAGCCACTGGGTGATGCCGTCGCTCTTGTAGACCGGGACCTGGGTCCCGTCCATGAGCGTGTTCACGACCGGCCAGTGCTGGCTGATTGACTCGTTGGCAGGCGTCTCCAACTGGACGTAGCCGCGGGCAAGCGTGTCGGGGAGGCTGGACGAGAAGCTGGTCTTGTACTGGACGAGGCCGATGACGTACTCGTCGGCGTCGACACCGTTGTAGGCCTTGTTCTCCGGAACGGCGACCGGGATGTACTTGGCGTCCGGGAAGTCCGAGTAGAGCGGACAGGCGGGCGGCACGCACAGGCCCGGAAGGGCGTCCTCGAACTTCGTGATGCCGGGCTTGAGGTAGCCGGAGCCACCGTTCGTCAGCGTCAGGGCCGAGACCACGCCGACGTCCGTCGTGGCGGTCGCGAGCGCGCCCGTCCCGGTGGGGTCAGTGATCTCCACCAGCGGCGCGACCTGATAGCCAGCGCCGAACGTGTCGACCACGATGGTCTGGATCGTGAGCGTGGCCGTCGCCGTAGCGGCGATCGACCCGAGGATCGGATCGGCCGCCGTCCCGTCGCGGATGACGACGCCGGGCGCGGCGCTGTACCCGGAACCGGCCTGATCGACCACGACGCCCGTGATGGCGAGCGGCGTGGTGGCAGTCGGATCGGAGCAGGCGACGTCGCCACTCGGCGAGGCGCAAAGCACGTGCGCTTCAGCCTGGACGCCGGCGGGATCGTCGGGGAAGTCGAAGTCGACAGTCGGCATCGTGTAGCCGCTGCCGGGATCAGTGATCGTCACGGCATCGACGCCGCCGAAGGCGGTCGCGGTTGCCTCGGTCGTGACGGGGAGCACGCCGGACGTATCGGACACGGTCGCGGCGAACGAGTACTCGCGGGCCTGCCCGTCGAGCGGGAAACCGGCGCTGCCGATCGACACGACGTCGCTCAGGGCCGGTGCCGACGGGGCGGGATAGCTGAAGATGTCGGCGCCGACGCCCGTATCGACGGGGATGCCAGAGCCGTAGAAGCCGAGCACGTCGCCCGCGAGCACCGGCACGTCAGGGGCCGGGTACGAGACGACCTCGCCGAGCGGATCGACGAGGGCCGGAACGGTCAGCAGCCCGCTGTCGAAGACGACCGTGTAGTCGGCGCCGGTCGGCCGCAGCAGGTAGGCGTGGAACGTCTGCCCTGCGGACGGGGTGGGGCTTCCCCCGGTGGTCGCCTGGTTCCACGTCTTGAAGGCCGTCAGCGTGCCCACCGGGAGCGCCGTCGGAACGACGGTGAACACGGGGACGATCGTCGTCGGGGCTCCAGGATGCGTGAGCCCGGTGCCGTCGATCGACACGAATCCGGGCGGATTGGCAAAGACGATGGTCCACGGTGCGACGCCGGTGACGCTCGCGCCACTGAGCGCCGCTTCAACGGTCGCTGCCGACGCATCGAACGCAAGCGCCGACGTTGTCGTGCCGTCCACGGTGAGCGTGAACGTCCCACCGGTGGCGCTGCCGATGTCGGCCGTCCAGGTGGCTGCGGCGGACACGTCGAGGCCGGTCGCGGGCTGCGTCAGGCTCGTGGCGTCGAGCGTGACGCCGGTTGCCGGAGCGGCGGCGAACGTCACGACCCACGGGTCGATCGTGGAGCCGGAGCCCGTCACTGTCGCGGGGCTCACCGCGGAGACTGCCGTCTCGACATCGAGGGCCGACGCATTCCACTGGATGGCGGACGTGACGACGGTGTCAACTGCGAGCGTGAAGCTGCCAGCCATGGCGCCGCCCACGCTGACGTTCCACACGTCGGCCGTGCCACCAACCGCAGCCGCTGCGTCGGTGACGCCGATCGTGAGGCCGGTGCCATCCATCGTGACCACGGGGTCGGCGGCGGCGAACACGATCGTCCACGGGCCGCTGCCCGTGACGGTCGCGCCCGGGAGCGCGCCTTCCACCGCGAGCGCGGTCGCGTCGAAGGCGAGCGGCGCGCTCGTGGCGCCGTCCACGGTGAGGGTGAACGTCCCGCCGGTCGCGTTGCCCGCGGAGACCGCGAACGTGTGGTTGGCGACCCGTGTGACGGACGCGTTGACCACGGGCGGAGCGGTGTTGTAGTCCGTCGCGAAGGCGCGATCGACCAGCGGGTTGCCGACGGTCCTGGTGACCGGCAGCGCCGATCCGCCGGAGAACGACACCACCGGCGCCGAGTAGCCCGCGCCGCCGTTGGTCACGGAGACGCCGGTCACGGAACCGGTCGTGTTGACCGACGCGGACGCCGACGCGCCGTCGCCGGCGCCACTGAACGTGACGGCAGGGGCAGAGGTGTAGCCGCTACCAGGATCGGTGATGGTCAGGCTCGTCACGGCGCCGTTGGCGCCGATCGCGGCGGTTGCCGCCGCGCCCGTGCCGCCGCCACCGGTGAACTGGACAGCGACGTCGGGGAGCGTGAGCTGGCTGTTGGCCCAGTTGGGCCACGGCCCGAAGTAGTGCGGGACCTTCGTCTGGTCTACCGGGCTCGTCGGAGCGGCGACCGGGACCCGGTCCGCCGCCGCCGAGGGCGCCGGCGCCGAACGGGCGATGCCGGGCGCAGCGCCAGTCAGGGCGAGGGCGAACGCGGCGAGCGTCGCCAGGAGCTTCCGTCTCATTGTCGATCCTTCCTCCGTGACCCCACCGCACGGTTCGCCCAAGGGCGCGGGACGTGTCGGGGAATCCCACGTTGTCGACAGGGCACGGGCGATGGACCCGGTACCCCCCATCGGCCGACCGTAGCCCGCCGCTTCCGGCGCGCCATCAGTGCCAGCCCGGAGGGCACCACGGGATCGGGACGTCGGTACCGGCTCCGTACTCGCGGATCGAATACGTGGTGTCCTCGGGGGCGCCACGGATGGAAAGCAGTGTCGTCGTGGCGATGCTTCAGGGATGGACCCCGAGGCCGTTCGCCGCCGTACCAGGGCCGACGACGAGGCCGCCGCGGACGTCGCCCGGGACGCGCTGCGCTCGGCGGGCGCAATCCCGATCGAACCTGATCCTCCAGTCGCCGTGTTGCTCGGTCCGGGGGAGCGCGTCCTCGCAGTCCGGCACGCACGCGGCGTCGCGTTGCTCGCGCGTGCCGGGAGCGACGTCGCCTCCCAGGCGTGCGAGCTCTACCTCACGAATCGACGCCTCGTGGTCGAATCGCCGCCGTTCGAGGTGCTCCTCGACGACATCCGCGAGGTCGGCGTGCTCGATGACGAGGTGCTGCTCCTCGTCGATCGCTCCGGCGGGGTGCGGATCCGCACGGACAATCCACGGGTCCTCCGAGTCGAGATCGCGGCCGCGCGAAGCGCGCGCAGGGCCGGGGCACTCGGAGGCTCGGCGGGTCAGTCGCCCTCGCGATAGCGTCGCGCTGCCTCGGCGCGGTTGCGGACGCCGAGCTTGTGCAACACGCTGCTCACGTGGGTCTCCACGGTCCGTGTCGAGATGGTGAGCGCCGTCGCGATGTCGCGGTCGCTCAGGCCGTCTGCGAGGAGGCGGAGCACGTCGCGCTCCCGGCCGGTCAGCCGCTCGACGAGGCCGGTGTCGACCGAAGGGTCAGCCGCGTTGCGGCGTGCGAGGCGGAGCACGAGGCGAGCGGCCAGCCTGCGTGGCATGACGAGCTCCCCGTCGTGCGCGGCACGGACCGCGCGGGCGAGCGACTCCGGCGTGACGTCCTTGGTCAGGTAGCCCGCCGCCCCGTTCCGCACCGCGTCCAGGACGTCGCGGTCCGAGCCCGAGACGGTGAGCATGATGATCTTCGTCATCGGGAGCCGAGGGACCAGCTCGCGCAGCAGCTGCACGCCGGACATGCCGGGCAGCTCGATGTCCAGGAGGAGGATGTCCGGCTTGATCCGCGGCGCGATGTCCAGTGCGTCCTCCGCTGTCGCGGCCTCGGCGACGATCGTGACGTCGGGGGCGCTGACCGCGTCCCGGACGGCGCCCCGCACCAGCGGGTGATCGTCCACGATCATCACCGTGATCGCTGCGTCCACACCCATCACCCGATGCCGACTGGCGCGATGGTCGGGCGGACGCCGGCCGCAGGGGCGGTGAGCGACACCGTCGTCCCATCGCCCGGCCGGGACCGGATATCGAGCCGGCCGCCGACGATCGCGGCGCGCTCCCGCATCGACAGGAGGCCGAACGAGTCCGGGCCGATCTCGTGCACGTCGAAGCCCCGACCGTTGTCGGCGACACGCAGCGAGACGCGGCCATGGCGGATCACGATCCTGACGCCGACGACGGTTGCCGCGGCATGGTGGCGGGCGTTGGTGAGCGCCTCCTGGGCGATCCGCAGGACCTCCGCCTGCGTCCTCGGCGCAACCACCGATGCGTCGCCCTCGCAGGCGAATTCGACCCGGAGCCCGAACCGGTCCTCGAAGTCGTCGGCGTAGCGGCGCATGAGCTCGCAAAAGCCCTCCTCCCCGCCTGCGGTCATCCGAAGTGCGAGCACCGCCTGGCGTGCCTCGCTCAGCCCGTTGTCGATCGCTGTCTCGGTCTCTTCGAGGAGCGGGCCGGCAGCGCTCGGCATGCCCTCCACGGTAGCGGCCTGGCGCGCCTTGAGCTTCGCAAGCCACAGGTGCTGCGCGAGGCCGTCATGGAGCTCTCGTGCGAGCCGTGCCCGCTCCTCGATCGCGGCCCGCTCGACCTGGGCGTCGCGAAGCGTCGCGAGCTCGATGTTCGCTGCTCGTAGGCGTGCGAGGGTGGCGCGCGCCTCCGCTTCGATGCCCAGCAGGAGCGACACGAAGCTCGCGAGCCGGAGCAGGTCAGCGCTGGCAACCTGCCCGGGATGGCCGCTCGGATAGAGGATCCAGTGGATCTCGGCGAACGCTGCGAACACGAGCGCGACGGAGATCCACGCGTCCACGATCGCACGGTCCCGCAGCCACATCGCATGCACCGCCGCAGCGGCCCCGAAGTAGAGGGTGGTGATGGCCAGCTGCACGACGGTGCCAGCCGGCGTGATGTCGGGCAGCCCGTCGGGGTCGTAGGCGAGGAGCGGGATGCGGGCGGCCGCATCGGGCGCAGCAGACCCGATGAGGGCAATCGCAGCGACGGCTACCCCGGGTGCGAGCAGGATCACGCGCGGGCGACGCAGCTCGTCACGTCGCTGCATCGCGGTGCCGCCGACGATGAGCAGCGAGGCGGCCAGGATCCGCGCGACGGCGAACACCCACGCCTGCGGGTCGCTCGGCACATCGAGGGTCTCCGGCGCCGCATCCCGTCCCAGGCTCAGGCCCACGGCGATGCCGTAGGCGACGGCGAGGGCCAGGAATGCCGATGCCTGGTACAGGGCGATCGGCTCCCGGCGTTCACCGTAGCGCACCCACGCGAGCGCCGTGAGCGAGATGGAGACGACGGCGGCCGTCGTGTCCATGGCGAGGTCGACGGCTGGTGCGACCATGTGTGCATGGATGCCGGGCGCCAACGCCACGATCGCCGTCAGTGCCACCAGCACGAACAGCGAGACGCGAAGCACGACGTCAGGTCGCTCGCCGGAGCTGATCCGGAGGAGCGGCTCGAGTCGCGAGACTGAAGGGGCCGGAGTCTCGGCCACCTGTTCCCCCAAACCTTGCGAGGTGATTGCGGAGCGAATGTTGTTCCGCAGGATGGACAGGGTGTCCGGCCGGCTCCCGCACGTCCCCTGCCAACCGATGCCTCATCGGCGATCCGTTCGGCCCATCAGGCTGCGTGCATCTACCGAGCGTCGGAGGGTGGCCGCGCAGGCGATCGTGCCGGTGGACGGGGGGCTGATCACCGCCCTGCCGTGAGGCGGGATCGCCGACCATCCCCCGGCAGGCGGGCTACACGCTGTTGCCGATCGTGCTCAGGATCTTCGCGATCGCGTCCCCCAGGAAGATCAGCGCGACGATGGCGACGATCGCGATGAGCGCGAGGATCAGCGCGTACTCCGCCAGACCCTGACCGTCCTCGTCCAGGTCGACGGGCCGTGCGATGAGCGGTGCCATGGGCGGTACCCCGGAGCGCCCGGATCCGCCGGGCCGGGTCCACGAGGGCTCGCGAACCACCCAACCGTCGCCGGAACGGGGAGCGGCGCCCATCGGCGGGGTCCCGCAGTCGGCGTTGCGGGAGTCGCGCGCACGCCACGCCGACGCGGGCAATCGCGCCGGGACTACCCGGGCCAGCGGAACCCGATGGCCGTGCCCGTGTCCCCGTCACCGCGCCCGACGTCGAGCGCCGCGCCGCAGGCGCGTGCCTCGGCGCGCATGTCCGCGAGCCCGCGTCGGCCGCCCCGTGCCGCCGCCGCCTCGTCGATGGCCGGCCCGCTGCCGTCGTCCTCGATCCGCAGGCGCACCAGCGCGGCGTCTGCGGCGAGCCGCACGGAGACGGACGCGCCCGGCGCGTGGCGCACCACGTTGTCCAGCGCGAGCTGGGCGACCCGGAACGCGGCCCGCTCCACGTCTCGTGGCGGACGGGCCGGCGGCGCGGCGCCCGGGGAGGGGAACGCGGGGCCGCCGTCGACCAGGATCTCGACGCGGACGTCCGAGCGGTCCTCGGTGCGCTCGGCCAGCCACTCGAGCCCCGCCAGGAGCCCCATCTCCTCGAGCACGATCGACCGTCGGGCCAGGAGCAGCGCCTCAACCTCGTCCACGGCCGCGCGCAGGTCGGCCGCCAGCCGCTCGACGGTCCCGCCGCCCTCGGCCTCGGCGAGCGCGCGCCGCAGCGACGGCAGGACCTCCGCGTGGAGGTCGGCGGCGAGGCGGCCGCGCTCGGACTCGACCGCCTCCGCGCGGCCGGCCTCGCGACCCGGCACCAACTCGTCCACGAACACGCGCAGGGCCGAGAACGCCGCGACGGGCCGGGCCCCGGCCGCCTCGCCAGCGCGCAGCCGGGCGCGGGTCCTCCCGAACGCGGGACGCAGGTCGCGCTCGAGGCCGATCGCCGTGAGGCCGCCGATCACGGCCAGCCACGCCCATGCCGGGATCCCGCCGCGCTCGCCCTCGAGCGCCCGCCGCACGAGCCCCACGATGAGCACCGCGCTGACGAGCGACGCCGTGCCCCACGCGATCGCGGCGACGGAGCGCGGGCGACGTCCGTCCGAGGTGGCGTACGCGGCCGCGACGATCGGCGGCACGGCGAGGGCCGCCGCGAGCAGCGCCGACAGGACGAGCTCGGCCTCGCCGCCGGTGAGCGCCCGGTACTCGCGCACCATCCCCTCGACCGCGAGCGCCGACGCCGTGGAGCCGACGATCAGCGCGCTCCACGCGAGCGTCGGCGCCCAGGTGTGCGTGAGCGCGACGAGCGTGAGCGCGGCGAGGGCCCACAGGTGCGGGACCCAGTCCGAGGCGTCGGGCGCCGGCAGGCCGAACGGGTTGAGGACCCGGAGCGCGAGCGAGCTCGCCACGAGGACCGCCGTCGTGAGCGTGGCGAGCTTCATCGCCACACTGACGCGGACCCTCGCGGTGCCGGCCGCGGTCGCCTCCGTCACGGCCCGGGTGACGCCGGCGCCGCTCATGCCCGGGCCTTCTCCGTCACCCATCCCTCGCGCAGGGCGAGCACCGCGAGCTCGGTCCGCGACAGCACGCCGTACCGGTCGAACAGGCGCCGCAGGTGGCTCTCCACGGTCTTCTCGGTCACGCCGAGCCGCACGCCCACCTCATCGTTGGACGCCCCGCCGCACACGAGCGTCAACACCTCGATCTCGCGGTCGGACGGCCGGCGGGGCGCGGAGCGGATGGCCCGCAGCATCGACGCCGAGAACGCCGTGCCGCCCGCGGCGACGATCCGGATCGCGTCCAGGATCTCCGGGACCTCGCTGGTCTTGAGCAGGTAGCCGGCCGCGCCGTGCTCGAACGCCGTGCGGATGAGCGGCGGCTGGTCGAACGACGACAGCAGGAGCACCGCCGGGCCGTCGGACCCGGCCGCCTCGAGGAGGCGGAGACCCTCGGCCTCGCCGGCCAGCTGCACGTCCGAGACCACGACGTCGCAGGCCACGGCGCGCGGCCCGTCGAGCAGCGCTCGTGCGTCGTCGAGCGATCGGGCCGTGCCCACGAGGACCAGGTCCGGCGCGCCGCGGACGGCCGCGCTCACCGCGTCGAGGATCGCGGGATGATCGTCCACCAGGACGACGCGGACCGGCTGTCCCACCATGCGGCCAGCCTACTCCGCCGGGTGGGGCGTGCGAAGGGCGCGGGGCCGGGCGACGCGCGAAGCGCGGCTGCGGGATTTCCCGCAACGCCCTCCCGGGCCTCGGCACGGCGGATCGGCTGCGGCGGGCATACTGCCCGCAGGAGGGTGCCGCCGCATGGACGACGACGAGACACGACGGGTCGAGCTGCCGGGCGAGGCCACGCCGCCGACGCCGCCCGATGCGCCGCCACCCATCGACGGACCCGCACTCCCACCCCCGCCGCCGGCACCCGCGATCGTCCCGCCGTGGCCGCCGGCGGCATCGCGACCGGCCGCCATCGACGTGGGCGCGATCCTCGGGCGCACCTTCGACACCCTGGGCCGCGAATGGTCGCTGTACCTCGCGCTGGCGGTCCCGGCGGGCCTCGGCGGGTTCGCGTCGGCCGCGCTGACACCGCCGCTCCAGGAGATCGCGAGCCGGCCCGGGATCGCCTCGTTCGCCGACCAGGTCCCGGGCTATGCGGGCCAGCTGCTCATCGCGTTCATCGGCATCGTCGCGAGCCTCGCGATGATCGTCGCGACGGACGGGTACTGGCGCGGGACATCCGTCGGGCTGTCCGATGCCGTCGGGCGCGCGGCCGGGTCGCTGCCTCGCGCCGTGGGGCTGTTCCTGCTGGCGATGGCGCTCGGCCTGGGCATCGGCCTCGCGTTCGTGCTCGTGGCTTTGCTGGTCCTGGTCCTCGGCCCGCTGGGCGCCATCCTGCTCGTGGTCGCCGCGTTCGTGCTGTTCCCGGTCGCGATCTGGGTGAGCGCCCGCCTGTCGCTGATCCTGCCGGTGCTCGTGCTCGAGCAGACGCCCGTGCTCGGGGTCATCGGCCGCACCTGGAGCCTCACCCGCGGCAACGCGCTGGCGCTGTTCCTGACCGCCCTCGTGATCGGGATCGCGAGCCTCATCCCGACCTGGGGCGGGGCGCTGTTCAGCCTGTTCGTGGACAACCGGCTCGTCGCGGGCATCGCGCTCGGCCTCGCCTCGATGGTGGTCGCGCCGCTGGGCGCGATCTGGACCGTCCTCGCCTGGGGGACGATCACCGGTGCGCCCTACCGGGATTCCGAGGTCATGGCCACGGGCAGGGGCCGCGTCCTCGGGTTCGGGCTGGTCGCGGGCGTCGGGATGATCCTCGTCCTGGCCGGGGGCGGCCTCGCGGCGAGCGGATCGGCCGAGTTCCTCCGGCTGACGGGCAACTGAGTCCGGGTTTGTCACGCCCGGCGGGCGGAGCGTCGACGGATCTGTAACGCGCCGGGGCCTACGGTCTGGGCACTCCGCACGCACCCCCTCGGGCTCGACCGTGCCCGCCAGCGTCACCGCGACCTCGCGATTCGGCCGGGACCCTCCAGATCGGAGGTCATCATGACCAGCACCCGACTCGCCCGCCTCGGCGCCACCGTCGCGCTCGCCGGCGTGGCGCTCGCCGCCTGTGGCGGCGGCACCGTCGCATCACCCGGGGCGTCCGCCGCCCCGTCGACCGGCGCAGCCAGCCCCTCGGCCTCCGCGGCGGCGTCGATGACCGTCGAGAGTCCGTCCGCGTCCGCCTCGGCCTCCGCCGCGGCGTCGCCCGCGGCGCGCACCGTCCAGATCTACGCGGTCGACGGCGGCTTCCAGAACGCGCCCATCGACCCGACCCCGGGCACGGTCCTCACGTTCCGCAACCTGGGCACCGAGGCCCACGAGATGGTCGTGATCCGGCGCAACGACGATGCGACCAAGAAGCAGACCTTCGACGACCTGAGCAAGGTCAGCCCCGCCGACCTGCTCAAGTTCGTCACGGTCGTGGGCGTGCTCGCCGCGGACCCGGGCCAGGTGGCCCAGGGCCAGCTCGAGCTCACCCAGCCCGGCGATTACGCGATCGTCGACCTGCTCGCGAAGGGCACGACTACCGCACCCGCCAGCCCGGATCCGATGGCGATCCCGACGGGTGTGCCGAACGTGGTGAACGGCATGTGGACCACGTTCTCGGTCATCGAGCCCGAGGCCTCGTAAGGCTCGATCACCGCGGAGCAACGCCGTTCGCGCCCGGTCCGGGGCTTCCCCGGGCCGGGCGTGCCCGTGTCCGCGGCGGCGTCAGGGACGGCGGATCCGGATGTCGTCGAGCGCGGCCTCCACGAGGCTGTCGCGGCCGCCGTCGGTCGCCTCGACCACGAGGTGGATCGTCTGGCCGGCCCAGGCCGCCAGTGACCGGCTCGCGGACGCCCAGGCCGCATCGTCGTCGTTCGCCGCGCCGAGCTCCTGGAACACCACGGTCGGCGTCCCGTCCTGGGCCTCGACGATGACCCGCAGCGCGTCGTCGCGGCTCGAGGTCACGCCGTGGGCCAGGTAGTACCGGAAGGTGAGCGGGCCGTACGAGGTGGCGCTCGCCGGCAGCGTGATCGGCCGGCTGCGGACCGTCGTCGTCCCGCCGTCGACGTCGTTGGTGCTGGCGCTGGTGCCCGCCCGGGCGCCCGTCACGAGGGCCCTGGAGCCAGAGACCGTGGTGCCGAGCTGCTTCGGCCCGTTCGACGAGGTGCTCGCCGGGTTGGAGACCGACCACAGGCCGCGCGTCGCCGTGTCGGTGCCGGCGGCGTTGCGCACCCAGCCGCGGTTGATCTCGAGGTCGTCGAACAGCGGCCCGCAATCGGCCCGTCGGGCATCGGAGCCGAGGGCCGCGTAGGGGCAGCCGGCCTGGTTGATGAGGTAGAGGATCGCGGTGCGGTTGCGCGCCGTCTGGGCGGGGATCTTGGAGTCGTCCGGGTAGTGGTCCTTCCAGACCGTGGACTGCTCGCTCGGATACAGCTCGTAGGTGAAGCTGAAGATCCGGTAGGTCGCGTACAGCCAGTCGATCTGGTCGCCGTCCGTGATGTACAGGTCGGACGACTGCTGCGCCGTGTAGCCGTTGCGCGAGGCCTGGGCGCGCCCGAGCGTGACGAACGTGGTGTGGTCGAGCGACGTCATGTCCGCCGGGACGTTGGTCTTCGTGTAGCCGTACGGCCACAGGATCAGCTCGCCGTTCGTGTGGAGCGTGATGTGGGCGCGGATCTGCTGGATCCCGTCGATCACGCGGCTCTTCACGAAGTCGCGGAACACCTGCGTCTCGGGTGCCGAGAACGGCGTGGCGCCTCGATAGGTCGTGGCGCTCGGCTTGCCCGACGAGCCACCGCAGCAGCCCCAGCGATAGCCGTAGTTGCGGTTGAGGTCCGTGCCGACGGCCGTGGTGCCCGCGTTGGGCTGGCGGTTCTTGCGCCACGCCCGGAACGGGTCTCCGGTCAGGTCGTAGCGCATGCCGTCCGGGTTGAGCGCGAAGATGATGAACGTCTCGCGCGCGTTGACGAGCCGGGTGACCGTCGTGTCCGAGCCATAGCCTGTGGTCATCCAGCGGAGGATCGCCAGCGCCTGCTCGGTCGTGAGGTGCTCGCGCGCGTGGTGGAGCGCGTCGATGAGGACCTCGGGCTCGGCCTCGTCCGTCGCGACGTTGTCGCTGATCTTGGCGGCCCAGATGTCCCGGCCGCCGTAGCTCTTGCCGATGGAGAAGACCTGGACGATGTCCGGGTAGCTGGCCGCGGCGGCCTGGATCTCGGCCACCATCTCGGGGTAGTTGTGGTAGCCGCTCATGCTCGACGGGAAGTCGGGCTCCGCGGCGGCGGCGGCCGCCGGGACGGCCAGGGGCGCCACGAGGGCGGCGGCCAGGGCGAGGGCCGTGGCCAGCAGGGACAACCGGGACGACGGGCGGCGCAGGGTGGGTCGCAGGGGCGGAGCGTGCCAGACCGCACCAGTCCGGGGTAGTCCGGCAATGGGACCAGCGGCCGTTAGGACCCGGGGGGCTTCAACGGATTCGCGCCGGCCGCCCGGCGTCGCCCGCTCC
>JAICUV010000304.1 GCA_025935655.1 Chloroflexota bacterium
CGAGACGGTCGCGAGGAGCGCGAACGACGCGCCGCCCGCGACGCCGAGCACGGCCAGCATCGCGACCGCGAACAACGTGAGCACGGCCGGATTCGCCGCGATGCCCATCCGCAGCCCGAACCGCCGGAGCAGCGGTCCGGCGAGGAGGAACAGGAACGCGATGCTGACGACGTTCATGGCCGCCGTGTACGCCGCCAGGTAGCCCGCGAGGGCGCCCGGGTCCGCGAACTGCGCGGAGGCGCGGTCGTAGACGAGGAAGTCGGCGAGCTGGCTCCCGATCGCCGACAGGACCTGGTAGGCGACGATGAGGACCACGAACCGGCTCCCGAGCAGCCGCCGGAGCGACGTCCCCGACGATGCCTCGGGGTTGGGTTTGGCGGCGGTTTCGGGCGGCCTTGGCGATGCCCGGAGCGCTGCGGGGTAGCGTCGACCGGTCGCCCAGACGAGACCCGCGAACGCGCCCTGGCAGAGCGCCGTCGCGAGCAGCAGGTCCTCCGTCCGGCCGAGAACCGCCACCAGCTGCCCGCCCAGCAGCCCGCCCAGCACCGCCCCGACCGAGAAGCCCGCCGCGATCCGCGGGAAGCTCGCCTTGATCCCGGCGATGTCCAGCAGTCGGCCGGCCTGGCCGCCCACGAACACGAACCCCAGCTGGATCAGGATCGGGAACAGCACGAGCAGGGGCACGGAGACCCATGCCCCGCCGGCTGCCGCGATGAGCCACGACGCGCCGATCGCCACGGCCGCGGAGCCCAGCACGAGCAGCGCGGTGCCCAGGAGGTCGAGGCGCCCGGCGAGCCGCGCGATGGCGCCCGACACGAGGAAGCCCGCGACGCCGATCCCGATGTACGTCATCGGCAGCCAGCCCGATCCGTACGCCCCCAGGAACATCGCGTTGGCGACGATTCCCAGGAGCGCCGCCATGGCACCGAAGACGAGCGTCTGGGCGGTGAGCCAGCGGACCGCCACGCGGGCGGGGCGGTCGTCGCTCGTCACGTGGCGCGACTGTCGGTCCCGGGTCGCGAGCGCTCCCGCACCATCGCCACGAGCGCCGCGATGATCCGTCCCGCGAGCAGCGGCCGATCGGCGAGCAGCTCGTCGAGCACGGGCTTGTCGATGCGCAGGAGCGTCGTGGGCTCGAGGGCGGTCACCGAGGCTGCCCGCGGCTCGGGGACGAGCGCCGCGAGCTCGCCCACCGTGGCGCCCGGCCCCAGCTCGATCACCGTCTGCTCCCCGTGGTGGACCCGCAGGCGGCCGGCCACGATGGCGAACAGGTGGTCCTCCACGGCGCCCTCCTCGATGATCCGCGCGCCGGCCGGGACCTCGACCTCGGCGGCACGGCCGGCCACCGCCGCGAGGACGCGGCCGGGGACGTCCGCGAACAGGTCCACCCGGTGGAGGGCGACCACGCGCTCCACGGTCGTCATCGTCATGCGCGGGCCACCGCCCCACCGAGCTGCGTCGCGAGCTCGTCGACCCGCAGCGGGCGCAGCCACGACCGCGCGTACCGCTCGCCGGGGATCACGACGACCACGACCTCGCGCTCCGCGACGATCTCGCTGTTGCGCTCGGCATGGCGGATCACGCCCGTCGTGCCCACCGGCACCCACGGCGGCAGCGGCGAGGGGGCATACCCGCCGTCGGGGCGCACGAGCAGCCCCGGACCCGTAGGCACGTACACGAACGACGGTGGCGTCCCCGGCGCAACGAGCACCTCGCCCGCCGCGACCGTCACCCGGCCGACCTCCGAGAACGCGGCCAGCCTGTCGATGCCGGCCGTCACGACGCCGTGCGCCGCGAGGTGGCGGAGCAGCTCGTCCGCTTCCACGCCGAAGGGATCCACGGGCTCGCTGTCGTAGAACCGCCGCCGCTCCTCGGGCGCCGCACCCTCGACGCTCGCGACGGTCACGAGGCGGTGGGCCAGGCCCGGCTGGAGGGACGCGACGAGGTCGGCGACCTCCTCGGCGAACGCCGGCCGGTCCTCGGGGCGCTCCAGCTGGATCTGCATGTCGCCGCTGGCCCGTCCGGGCAGGGGCAGGCCGCCCCCGATGGACACGCCGCCGATGGACGGGAGCACGTCCGCCTGGATGTCCGCCACGACCCCCGCGACGCTCCGGGCGGCTCGCCGGGCGGCCTCGTCGCTGCCGAACGCCCCGCGGTGGAACGCGATCCGGAGGTCGCCACGCGGCGTCACGAACGCGACCCGGATGTTGGCCTCGCCGGCCCCGCGCTCGTCGTCGTACGCGATGACGTAGGCCGCGTCGCCGCTCGCGGGGCGCAGGGTGCACACCGCGCGCGCCGTCCGGGCATCCATGCACACCTCGAACCCCCCGGAGGTCCGCAGGACCGTCCCCCGCTGGCGCAGCACGTCCGCGGCGCGCAGGGCGCGCATGGCGTCCACCGCGTCGTCGGCGAGCTCGGCGTGGGGCCCGCTCGTGGCATCGAGCCAGGCGAACGATGCCGCCGCATCCGCGTACCCCTGCACGCGTCCGGCCGGCGGGAGCGACGATCGATCGTCCACGACCGGCGCGCGCTCCTGGCGCTGCACCTCGAGCGGGGTGAACACCACCCGCTGCATGAGCCGGCGGAGCGCGCCGCGATCGTCCAGCACCGCCGCCGGGACCACCGACTTGCTGTGGGTCACCGACAGGCTCAGCAGCTCGCGGACGACGGTCTCCAGCGGCACCGCGAACGGGGCCCGCGAGGCGACGTCGTCGAGCCAGGCGCGGACGGGACCCGGTGCGAGGAGCTGCTCGACGAGCGGCAGCAGCTCCGGGTGGAACGCCGCCTGCGCGGCGAACTGCGGATGGATCCGCCGGCCCGCCGCGGTCATGTCCACCATGCCGATGTCGTGGAGGTACGCGGCGGCCACGCCGATGGTCCGGACGAACCGTCGCCGCATTGCCGGCCGCGCCGGGAGGAGCACCCCGTCGATCGTGTCGAGGAGGCGCAGGATCCCGGTCGCGACGTCGCGGGCGTGGACCACGCCGTGGTCCGCGAACATCGCCGGGTGGGTCCCCGGATCGGCGAGGAAGGCCGGGTCGTCGCGGAGCGCCTCGAGCGTCGCCTGCACCTCGATCGGCCGCCAGAACCGGTCCTCGATCCAGGTCCGCAGCGGGCGCGGGAGGACGTCGTCCAGCACCGTCACGCCGCCCGCCTCCTCCATCGACGCACAGTAGCCCGCCCGGCGCGCGCGGTGCAACGCGAGCCGCGTGCCCGGACGGCCCATCGGCGTCGTGACCTTCGGACCGCAGCACGGGGCCATGGGCAGGTAACGCGGCGGGAGGGGCCCGGGCGACGATGGGCGCACAGTCCAGCACCAGCGAGGTCGCATGCATCCCGTCGTCGAGCGTGAGCAGCTCTCACCGAACGTCGTCCGCCTCGTCGTCGAGGCTCCACGGATCGCGAAGGTCCGGCGTCCCGGCCAGTTCGTCATCGTCCGGAAGGGTCCGGGCGCGGAGCGCATCCCGCTCACGATCGCGGACAACGACCCCGAGGCCGGCACCATCACCCTGATGATCCAGGCCATCGGCGCGAGCACCACGGAGCTCACGGAGCTCCAGGTCGGCGACGCCATCCAGGACGTGGCCGGGCCCCTCGGCGCCGAGACCCACCTGCTCGACGCCGGGCACGCGGTGTGCGTGGGCGGCGGCGTCGGCACGGCGGTCCTCCTGCCGATCGTGCGGGCCCTCGCCGCCAAGGGCGTCCACGTCACCAGCATCATCGGCGGCCGC
>JAICUV010000031.1 GCA_025935655.1 Chloroflexota bacterium
GGCCAGGGGATCGGCGGCATCGACGGCCGCACGGGCGGCGGCCTGGCGCGCGGCCTCGGCCATCACGAGGTGGCCGCCGGCGACGAGCGTCTCCTTGTTCGCGGTCGCGACCACCTTGCCCGCGGCAAGCGCCGCGAGGACCGGCCGCAGGGACACGACGCCGCCCGTCCCGACGATCACGAGGTCCACGTCGTCGCGGGTCGCGAGCGCGACCAGCGCGTCGTCACCACGCACGCGATCCGTCGCCGCGGACAGCTCCAGGGCCGTCGCATCGTCGGCAAGGGCGACGGCGAGCGGGCGCAGCCGCGCGGCCTGCGCCGAGAGCTCCGCGGCGTTGCGTCCGGTGGCCAGGGCGACGACCCGGAACCGGTCGGCGTGGGCCTCGAGGACGTCCACGGTCTGCATGCCGATGCTCCCCGTGGAGCCGAGCAGCGCGACGCCGAGTCGCCCGCGGTCAGCCAACGAGCGCGAGGACATACAGCGCGACGACCGGTCCCGCGAACAGGAAGGAGTCGATGCGGTCGAGGATGCCGCCATGCCCCGGGATGAGCGTGCCCGAGTCCTTCGCGCCCGCCGCGCGCTTGAGCATGGACTCCGCGAGGTCGCCGGCCTGGGCCGCGATGCCCAGCACCGGCCCGAGGATGAGCGCACCGGCCGGCTGCTGGCCGAGACCCGCGAGCATGAGCGCCGTGACGATCGTCGTCGCGACGAGCCCGCCGATGACGCCCTCGATGGACTTCGACGGCGACAGGTGGGTCAGGAACTTGTGGCGGCCGATCTGGCGGCCCACGAGGAACGCCCCGGTGTCGAAGCTCCACACCCCGAAGATGAGGAGGAGCACCCACCCGCGTGCCGCCCCGAGGGGCTCGAGCGCGGCGCCCGCGGGCACCGCCGGCCCGTTCGCGGCGACCTGGAGCACGAACGCGATGAGGCCGACGTAGACCGCCCCGAACACCGTCGCCATCCACACGATCAGCCCGTCGCGCGGGTCCGTCCTCGCGAAGGCGCCGATCCCGGCGAGCACGGCGCCGGCGCCGATGAGGAGGGTCGCCTTGTCGCCGCCCGGCTGCCAGGCCGCCTCGAGGACGAGGGCGACCGCGAGGACGGTGCCGAACACGTGCAGGGACGGATAGCCCGCCATGCGCAGGAGCCGGAACGCCTCCCATGCCCCGATCGCCGCGACGACGGCGAGGACGACGGCGAGCGCCACCATGCCAAGCGCGATCGCGATCAGCAGCGGCAGGACGATGACGACCGCCGACAGGCCACGGGTACGGAGCATGCGCGGGCCGCTCCCCTACCGGCCGAACCGACGGGTGCGACGGGCGAACTCGAGCAGGGCGCTGTCGAAGGCGTCCGGTCCGAAGTCGGGCCACAGGCACTCGTCGAACACGAGCTCGGCGTAGGCGGACTGCCAGATGAGGAAGTTGCTGATCCGGTACTCGCCGCCGGTCCGGATCACGAGATCCGGGTCCGGGAGGCCGGTCGTGTAGAGCGCCTCGGAGATCGCGCGCTCGTCGACGTCCTCGGGCGCGACCCCGGCGGCGAGCAGGCGCCGGAACGCGTCCACGATCTCCGTCCGGCCCGCGTAGTTCCAGGCGATGTTGAGCTGGAGGCGCGTCCCCTCGGCGGTCTGGTCGAGCGCCTCGCCGATGGACGACTGGGTCTCGTCGGGGAGCTCCTCGAGGCGGCCCAGCAGCCGGACGCGCACACCCTGTGCGCGGAGCTCGTCCGTCTCGTCGCGGATCGCCTGGGCGAGGAGCTCGAACAGCCCGGCGACCTCGTCGTCCGAGCGGGCCCAGTTCTCGCGGCTGAACGCGTACAGCGTGAGCATCGGGACGCCGCGCCGGACGGCGTGCTGGAGCAGGCCGCGGATCGCCTCGACGCCGGCCGCGTGCCCCTCGAAGTCCGCGAGACCCCGGGCCCGGGCCCAGCGCCGGTTCCCGTCCATGATGATCGCGACGTGTCGCGGCAGGTCCTCGGGCGGGACGAGCGGCTCCTCCGCGGACGGCGATTCGACGTCCGGGACGGCGGCATCGGCCCCCGTCTCGTGCGCGAGCGGCGGCGCGTCCGTGGGGCGGGCGACTGCGCGATCGAGCGGCGCCTGGGCCACTAGACCTCCAGGACCTCCTGCTCCTTCACGCCACCGAGGCGGTCGACATCGGCGACGACCCGGTCCGTGATCTTCTGCAGCTGGTCGAGTTCGCGGCGCGCCTCGTCGGCGCCGATGCTGCCGTCCTTCTCCTCCTTCTTGATGCCGTCGTTGGCTTCTCGGCGGAGGTTGCGGATCTCGACTCGTGCCTCTTCCATCCGCTTGTGGACGGTCTTCACGATCTCCTTGCGACGCTCCTCGGTGAGCGGCGGGATGTTGAGCCGCACGACCGTCCCGTCCACGTTGGGCGTGAGGCCGACGTCGCTCTTGAGGATCGCCTTCTCGATCGCGGACAGCACGCCGCGGTCCCACGGCTGGATGACGATCTGGTGCGCCTCCGGGACGCTGATCGAGGCCAGCTGGTTGAGCGGGGTCTGGGTCCCGTAGTAGTCGACATGGAGCCGCTCGACGAGGGACGTCGATGCGCGGCCGGTCCGGAAGGTCTGGAAGTCGCGCTCCATGGCCTCCACGGCGCGGAGCATCTTGCGCTCCGCCCCGGCGAGGATCTCGGTGGTCATGCGGGGATACCTCCGGTCTGGGCGGAGATCAGGGTACCCACCGGCTCGCCGGCGGCAACCCTGCGGATGTTGTCCGGGGCATTGAGGTCGAACACGAGGATCGGCAGGTCGTTCTCCTGGCACAGGGAGACCGCCGCCGCGTCGAGGACCTTGAGCTGGTCACGGAGGACGTCCTGGTAGCTCAGCCGCTCGTAGCGCCGGGCGCCGGGATCCTTCATCGGGTCGGCGTCGTAGACGCCGTCGACCTTGGTCGCCTTGAGCAGGACCTCGGCACCGATCTCGACCGCGCGCAGGGCGGCGGCGGTGTCGGTCGTGAAGTAGGGGTTGCCGGTGCCGGCCACGAAGATCGTGACGCGACCCTTCTCGAGGTGGCGCACGGCGCGACGACGGATGTACGGCTCCGCGATCTCGTTCATCGCGATGGCGCTCATGACGCGGACCGGCATCCCGGCGCGCTCGATGGCGTCCTGGAGCGCGAGGCCGTTCATCACGGTCGCCAGCATGCCGATGTAGTCGCCGGTCGCGCGATCCATCCCCCGGGCGGCCGCGGCCATGCCCCGGAAGATGTTGCCGCCACCCACGACGATGCCCACCTCGACGCCGGTCGCGTGGACCTCGCCGACCTGCTTCGCGATGAACGCGCAGACCGCCGGATCGACGCCGTACGGACGGTCGCCGAGCAGGGCCTCGCCCGAGAGCTTGAGCAGGATGCGGCGGTAGCGCACGGCCGGGGCGGGGGTCGTCGCCGACCCCGCCGCTGCCGCGTGCTCTCGACCAGCGTCCGTCACAGCTCCTCCCCGAGCGCGAAGCGGGTGAACCGCCGCACCCGGATGTTCTCACCGATCGTCGCGATCTTCTCGGTCACCAGGTCGCGGACGCTCCGCTCCTCGTCGCGGTACGGCTGCTCGAGGAGGCAGACCTCGCGGTACCACTTCTTGAGCTGGCCCTCGACGATCTTCTCGCGGACGGCCTCCGGCTTCGAGGCCGTGCTCTCGTCGGCCGCGAGCTCGGCCTTCTTGGCGTCGAGGACGTCCGCCGGGATCGTGTCGATGTCCACGTAGAGCGGCGCGAGGCCCGCGACCTGCATCGCGAGGCTGCGGACGAGCGCCTGGAACTCGTCGGTCCGCGCGACGAAGTCGGTCTCGCAGTTGACCTCGATGAGGACACCCAGCCGACCGCCGGCGTGGATGTAGCTGCTCACGAGGCCCTCGCGGGCATCTCGCCCGGCCTTCTTCGCAGCAGCGGCGAGGCCCTTCTCGCGCAGGGCGGCGATCGCCTTGTCGATGTCGCCGCCGGCCTCCTCGAGCGCGCGCTTGCAGTCCATGAAGCCGGCGCCGGTGCGCTCGCGCAGCTCCTTGACGGCCGCAGCCGTGATCTCCATCTGGATGGTGCTCCTGTGTGCGTGCGGCGCGCGCCGGGGGACGCGCGCGTGGGTTCGGGGTGGAGGGCCGCCCGCGACGGGCGGGCGGTCCGGGATGTCCGGGCGGCGGCGATGCCGCGCGCCCGGACGGGCTCAGTCCGCGGCGGGCGCCGCGGGCGCCGCGTCGTCGGCCTTCGGGGCGCCGGGGAGGAGGTCGTCGTCCTCGCTCTCGGGGTCGAAGGACAGCGTCCCGCCGGCGGCGAGCTGGGCCACGAGGTCCGCGGCTGCGGCCTCGTCGAACTCCGGCTCCTCGTCGGGGGCCGCCTGCTCGGCGACCTCGGGCTCGCTGCTCCGGGCTGCCCGCAGCTGCGCGCCCTCGATGGCGGCGTCGGCGACCAGCTGGCAGAGCAGCCGGATCGACCGGATCGCGTCGTCGTTGGCGGGGATGATGAAGTCCAGCTCGTCCGGGTCGACGTTGGTGTCGCCCGTCCCCACGACCGGGATCTCGAGCTTGTTGGCCTCGGTCACGGCGATGCGCTCGCGGTGCGGGTCGACGATGAAGATCGCGCCCGGCTGGCGCTTCATCTTGCGGATGCCGCCGAGGGTGGCCTGGAGCTTGTTCAGCTCCTCGGTCAGGAGGGCGGCCTCCTTCTTCGGCAAGCGGTCGAAGTCGCCGGCGAGCTGCCGGGCCTCGAGCTGGTCGAGCAGGCCGATGCGCTTCCGGATGGTGACGAAGTTGGTCATCATCCCGCCGAGCCAGCGCTTGGTGACGTAGGGCTGGCCGGCGCGGATTGCCTCCTGCATCACCGGCTCCTGCGCCTGCTTCTTCGTGCCGACGAAGAGCACGGTCTCGCCGCGGGCGACGGTCTCGGTGACGAACTCGAGGGCCGAGTCGAGACGCTTGACCGTCTGCGCGAGGTCGATGATGTGGATGCCGTTGCGCTCCGCGAAGATGTACGGCTTCATCTTCGGGTTCCAGCGACGGGTCTGGTGTCCGAAGTGGACGCCTGCCTCAAGCAGCTGGCGCATCGAGACGGTGGGCACTGGGTGACCTCCTGGTTGTGCCTCCGCTGACCATCGGCGGGGACCGCCGGCGATCGCCGGTCGGCACCGTCCCGTCGGGAACGGGTCAGCGTGTGTGCTCCTCGCCGGCATGCGCCGGTCCGGGCGGGATTGACCACCGCGGACGGTCCGCGGCGGCCGGGAGTGTAGCACGAGCATCCTCGCAGCCCGTTGTCCTGCCGGTGCGCTACCCCGTCGGTCGCGCGGTGCGCGGCACGGGTCGCGGCCTTGCCGCATGGAGTACGAGATCGGGCCCGCGAGCGAACCGCACGCTCGAGACCCCTATGGCGCGATCGCGCGGTGGTGACGCAGGGACGGGTGTCCGTGCGGGTCCACGTCGAGTGCCACGAGGTCGATGCGCAGCGGCAGCCTCGGGAGTCGTCGCCCGTCGGGCAGCGACCCGCGTTCCAGCAGCGTCCCCACGGCGCGCCGCAGCGCCGTCCGCTTCCGGTGGTCCAGCGTCTCCTCGGCCAGCCCGAAGTCGCGCCGTCCGCGGCGGCGCACCTCCACGACGACGAGCGATCCCGCGCCGGATGGGTCCACCGCCAGCAGGTCGATCTCGTCCCGGCCCACCCGCAGGTTCCGCGCGAGGATCGTCCAGCCGAGCGCCTCGAGCCGCCGGGCCACCAGCGACTCGGCCGCGTCCCCGATCCGCTGCGCCTCGGTCGTGCTCGCGCGCTCCATCCCCGCCAGCATGGCGGGGCACGCTTATCGGCCGCTTACGCGGCCCGGGCGTTCACGCCTCCTCGTTCCGGCGGTACTCCTCGAGCGCCTGCTCGAAGTCCCGGCCGGGCACGATGTCGACCTGGTGCGTGCGGTCCGCTGCTGCGAACTCGACGTTCGTGGCGACGTACTGGTCCCACTGGTCGGTGGCGGCCAGCGGGATCGCGACCATGATCCCCGTCCGACCGTCGGCCATGAACTTCGAGACCTCGACGATGTCGTCGTTCTTGAGCCCCGAATCCTTCACGGCGGCCGTGACCGCGCCGATCGCGGCACCCGCGGCCACCGCGCCGGCACCGATGGGCCCGGAGAGCGCGGCGAGCAGGTACCCCGCACCGCCGCCGAACAGGGCGCCACGAACGGCGCCGGGGTCCCGGTTCTTGCTCGTCTTGATCGTCAGCTTCCCGCCGGGTGCCTTGTGGACCAGGGCCCAGTCCTCGACGATGATCGACTTCGCCCGGATCCCGGACTCGATGATGCCCAGGACCGTGTTCGCGACATCCTCGACCGCGAACCCGAGAAAGACCAGTCGCGTGCGCTTCGGCTCGCTCATTGCTGCACCCTCCGCTGCCCTGCCGGTGAGGGCCGGCCTGGGGCAAGTATGCCCCCGGCTCAACCGATGGCGGCGAGCGCCTCGGCGGTCAGGAGGTCCGCCTCGTCCGTCTCGCCGCCCATCACGCCGACCGCGTCGAGGGGGATCCCGGCCGCGTTCCCGTCCGGCGCATCGAACAGCGCGAGCTGGTCTCCGGCGAGCAGCACCTGCAGCGCCTGCCACGAGCTCCGGTGGTGCGGCGTGAGGCCGTGCTCGCGGATCGCGTCGCGATGCTCCTTCGTGGCGTAGCCCTGGTTGCGCTCCCACCCGTACGCGGGGTAGCGGACTGCGAGCCGGCCCATCATCCGGTCCCGGACGACCTTCGCGACGACCGAGGCGCACGCGATGGAGTAGACCCGGGCGTCCCCGTCGACGATCGCGGTGTACGGCCCCACCTGCTGCTCGAACTCGGCGATCCGCAGTCCGTCGACGAGCACGTGATCGTGCCCGCCGAGGCGCGCGATGGCGCGCCGCATCGCGAGGTGGGTCGCGTGGTAGATGTTCAGGCGGTCGATGTCCGCGACCGACGCGGCACCGATGCCCACGGCGATGGCCCGCCGGCGGATGACCGGGGCGAGCCGCTCGCGCTGGAGGGCGGTCATCGTCTTCGAGTCGCGGACGCCGTCGATCCGGTGACAGTTGGGCGGCATGATCACCGCCGCGGCGACGACGGCGCCGCAGGTCGGGGCGACGCCGACCTCGTCCACGCCCGCGATTCGCGTCGCGCCGTCCCGCCACAGGGGGCGTTCCCAGCGGAGGCTCGGGACGATCAGGGTCATCGGGCGACAGCGTACCCCACGGGGCGCCGTCCGGGACTCGCCGCCGCCCCGTGGCCGACCCGTGCGAGACTCCGGGCATGCTGCGACGCTTCGCACAGGTCGACGTGTTCACGACCGGGCCCGGGCTGGGCAACCCGCTCGCCGTCGTGCTCGAGGCGGACGGGCTCACGACCGCCCAGATGCAGCGCTTCGCGACCTGGACGAACCTGTCCGAGACGACGTTCGTCGTGCCCGTGACGGACGAGGCGGCGGACTACGCGGTCCGGATCTTCACCCCGACGGCCGAGATCCCGTTCGCCGGGCACCCGACGCTCGGCACCTGCCACGCCTGGCTCGAGGCCGGCGGCGTGCCCCGCGACCCGGACCGGATCGTCCAGGCGTGTGGCTCCGGGCTGGTCCAGGTGCGCCGGACGCCGGCCGGCCTCGCCTTCCGCGAGCCGCCGATGCTCCGCTGGGGTCCGGTGGACGAGACGGACCTCGCGCGCGTCGCGACCGCGCTGTCGATCCGCCGGGACGAGATCCTCGACGCGACGTGGTGCGACAACGGCCCCGGCTGGATGGCGATCCTGCTCGAGAGCGCCGAGCGGGTCCTCGAGCTGCGGATCGGACCCTCGCTCCACCTCGACCTCGGGATCGTCGGGCCGTACCCGGCGGCGTCGCCCGTCGCGCTCGAGGTCCGCGCGGCGTGGCCCGAGCACGGCTCGATCGTCGAGGACCCGGCGACCGGGAGCCTCAACGCCTCGGTCGCGCGGTGGCTCATCGGGAAGGGCGTCGTGCAGGCGCCCTACGTCGCCACCCAGGGCGGCGCGATCGGGCGGGCCGCCCGGTTCGAGATCAGCCAGGACCCGGACGGGACGATCCTGGTCGGCGGGACGAGCGTCACCGTCCTGACCGGGTCCGTGGACCTGTAGCTCCGGCACCGGACACGGAACGACCCCGGCGCGGGCCGGGGTCGGAGAGGATCGCTGGCGGCCGGACGGACCGGCCGAACTCGCGTGGCTAGCGGCGCTCGCGGAGCGTGGTCGCGGCCTTGCCGACGCGGTTGCGCAGGAAGTACAGCTTGGCGCGGCGGACCTGGCCGTGGCGGACGACCTCGATCTTCTCGATCCGCGGGCTGTGGATCTTGAACGTGCGCTCGACGCCGACGCCCGAGGCGATCCGGCGGACGGTGATCGTGGAAGCGATCCCGCTGCGGCGGGTCCGCATGACGAGGCCCTCGAACACCTGGATGCGCTCGCGGTTGCCCTCGACGACCTTCGCGGAGACCTTGACGGTGTCGCCCGGGACGATCTCCGGGAGGTCGGTACGCAGCTGGTCCTGGACGATCTCGTTGAGCACGTTCACGGTGTGGATCCTTGTCGTTGGTGTCGGCGGCAGCCGTGGCTGCGGGTTGTGCAGGTTCCGGGACGGCGAGCCGAAACACGGCGCGGCCGACGGCGGAGGATAGCACGGCGCGCCATCGGTGTCAGGCGCGCGGGCGCCCGGGCTCAGGCCTCCGCGTCTCCGGCGGCGTCGGCCTCGGCCCGCAGCTCGGCCATCGCCCTCGCCTCGTCCTTCGACAGGTCCCGACCGTCGAGCAGCTCCGGGCGACGCTCCATGGTCCGGCGGAGGGACTCCCTGAGCCGCCACCTGCGGACCTGCTCGTGGTGCCCGGAGACGAGGACGGGCGGCACGGTCCGACCTTCGAACTCCGCGGGGCGCGTGTACTGCGGGTACTCGAGCAGGCCGGCCGCGAACGACTCCTCCGCGGTGGACGCCTCGTCGATCGCGCCGGGGAGGAGGCGCAGCACGGCGTCGATGACCACGAGCGCCCCGAGCTCCCCGCCGGTGAGCACGTAGTCCCCGATCGACAGCTCGCGGTCGACCATGCCCCTGATCCGCTCGTCCACGCCCTCGTAGCGCGGGCACAGGAACACGAGGTGGCTCGCGGCGCTGAGCTCGTGGGCCACCGGCTGGCGGAAGACCTCGCCCGCAGGGTCCAGCAGGATCACGATGGAATCGGGACGCCGAAGCGCCGCGAGGGCCGCGGCGACGGGCTCCGGGCGGAGGACCATGCCCGCGCCTCCACCGTACGTGTAGTCGTCCACGGTGCGGTGTCGCCCGATCCCCCACTCGCGGAGGTCGTGGACGCGGACGGTCGCGAGGCCGCGGTCGAGGATCCTGGCGGGGATGCTCTCACGGAGCGGCCCCTCGACCATCGGGGGGAAGAGCGTGAGGACGTCGATCTCGAGCGCCATCAGCCGGCGTCGGTCGGCGGCTCCGCGTCCCCGGGGGCGGGAGGGGCGGGCGTCGCCCGGAGCGCCGCGATCTCGTCCGGGGTCAGCGTCCGGCTGCCCTGGTCCTTCGGCGCGCCCTTGCGCGGGCCCTTGCCCGTCGCGGGTGCGGGCGCGGGGGCCGGAGGCGCGGCACGCGGCGGCTTCGGGGCCTTGGGCCGCTTCGGGTTGGCCGGACGGCGATCGCGGGGCCGGACGTAGTCCTCGTCGTCGACGGGTCGCGCGTCGAGCGCGAGCGCCTCCATGTCGACGATCATCTCGCCGCGCTCGGGGGCCAGCTCGAGCACGATCCCCTGGACGCCGGGCACGTCCACCTCGCCGCGCGGGCCCCGGACGACGAACACCTCGGCGCCCCCGGCCCGGTAGATGTCGATGACGCGGCCGAGCTCCGTCCCGTCGGATCCACGGACCTCGAGGCCCTGGAGCTCGTGGAAGTACCAGCGCCCGGGCTCGCGCGGCTCCTGGGGTGCGTCGATCTCCAGGTACGCGTCGCGGAGCGCCTCCGCCGCCTCGCGGCTGGGCACCTCCTCGAACCGGAGCCACCACCCCGGTCCGTCGGCGACCGCCGACGACTCCGCGATCGTCAGCGGACGCGACGTCCCCTCGACGAACAGGACGTCACCCACGGCGAACCGCTCCTCCGGACGATCCGTGAGGAGCTCGATGCGGACGTGGCCACGCAGCCCGCGGAGGCCGCGCACGAGCCCGACGGTGAGACGCGTGGGCGCCCCGGCCACCGGTTCGGGCACGGCGTCACCGCCGCGCTTCGAGGGAGCCATGACTGGCCCCCGGTCAGACGATCTCGAGGCTGACGGACTCGCCGGAGCGGGCGCTCGTCACCTTGAGCAGCGTGCGGAGGGCCTTGGCGACGGATCCGTTGCGTCCGATGACCTTGCCCATGTCGGCCTCGGCCACGTGGAGCTCGATGACGGTCCCATCCTCCCCGTTCACGACCTCGACCGTGACGGCCTCGGGGTCGTCGACGAGGGACTTCGCGACGTACTCGACCAGGTCGGCGGCTGCCATCGCGGCGGCTACTTTCCGGCCGGCGTGATGCCGGCGTTCTTGAACAGGCGCTTGACGGTGTCGCTGGGCTGGGCGCCCTTCGACAGCCAGTCCTTGGCCTTGGCCTCGTCGATCTGGAGCTCGATGGGATCCGTGCGCGGGTTGTAGTGCCCGATCGTGTCGATCGCGCGCCCGTCGCGCGCGGAACGGGAGTCGGCGACGACGAGCCGGTACGTCGGCTGCTTGGTCGCCCCGACACGGGTCAGGCGGATTCGAACGGCCATGGTGCGCTGGTGCTCCTCTGTGGTGCGGGTCCTGGGCAGGACCCGCGCTCGTTGACGATGGTGGTGGGACGGCCTCGGGTCAGCTCCCGGCCACGTGCAGGACCGCGCGACCCTTGTCGTACGTCTGTCCGGGCTCGGTGGTCTCGATGAGGTAGTCGAAGGCGTCAAGATACGGCTTGACGTCCGCATCGTAGGTGGCCTTCTCGTCCGCGGGGACGAGCTGCTCGATGGCGCCGCGGACACCCGCGATGTCCAGCCAGACGAGGCCGGTCCGGGTGGCGCCGACGCGGGTCAGGGCATCCTTGAACCGGGCGTCCGAGGCGAGCGAGGGTCCGCCGGCCGCGGTGTCGAGCACGGCCTTCGTGAAGTCCGTGCCATACGAGAGCACGACGACCTTGTCGGTGACGGCCCACGAGAGCTTGAGGTCCGCGGGCAGCGTCACGCCCTGGGCCATCTGGCCCGCGAGGCCGCTGAGCCCCGACAGGTCCACGACCGAGATCGTGGTGCCGTTGTACTGCTCCTCGGTCACGCTCAGGCCCGCCTGGGCGCCGCCGAGCTGGATGAAGGCCTTGAGCTGGTTGAACAGGCGCTCGGCCGCGGCGGCGTCGGCAGGGACCGAGACGATGCCACCCGAGAAGGTGTCGCCCGTCTTCGTGACCGCGATGCCCGTCTCGCCGGCCCAGCCGGTGACCGCGTCGAACCCACCCAGGATGGACAGGCCGTCGTCGACCTGCTTCAACCCGTCCTTGAGGGAGTCGTCCTGGGCGAGCTGGTCCTTGAGCCGCTTGAGGGCCGAACCGAAGTCGTGCCCGTCGGCCAGGAGCAGCGTGCCCGAGGGCACGAGACCCGGCAGCGTCGACGCGGTGCCGGTGCCGCTGAGGTCCGAGTGCGGGACGGTGGCTTCAAGCACGAGCGCGGAGTTCTCCGCGCGGACGGTGTGGACCATCCATGCCGGCAGCTGCCCGAGCGCCGCGGACGGCAGGGCGGCGGCGTCACCCGGCACCAGCGAGGAGACCTTCGTGTAGACGGCCTTGACGTCGACGTAGCCGAATGCGAGATGGTCGCCGCTGACGGCGCCGCTCGCCTCCTTGTACTGCGCGTTGGTGGGCAGGCCGGCCGTGCCCTTGGTGTCGATGACGGCCTTGAGCGAGCTGACGTCGCCGAGGGCGAGGACCGGTCCCACGACGACGTAGCCGCCGGTGAGGCCCTTCATCTCCGCCGCGACGCCCGCCGGCGGGGTGACCGTCGTGATCGTGGCGCCGTTGTAGTCCTCGGTCGAGGTCGTGCCGCCCTGCTTCGTCACGAAGCCGTCGGCCCACGCCTTCGCCTTGGTCGCGTCCTTGACGCTGACCAGGAGGACGGCGCGCGCGGCGGTCGGGTCGGTCATGGCCGGGAGCGCGCTGACGCTGCCGCCGACCTGGCCGCCGAACCACGGCTCGATGTCCGTCTTCCAGCTGACGGCGCCGTCGCTCGCCTTGCCCACGAGCTGGTCGAGCGCTTCCGAGAGCTTGACCGGGAACGCGGCCTGGTCATCGAAGCCCGGGAACGCCTTCATCAGCGTCGCGACCTCGGCGGCCTGGTCGCCCGGCAGGTCGAGGCGAGCCTCGCCATAGACGAGCGCGTCGGCAGGCGTCCACGCGAGGACATCCGAGTTGCCGGACGATCCGGTGAGCAGGAAGCCGGCGCCGGCCGCGACCGCGGCGACGACGATCGCGAGCGCGCCGACGATGAGCCAGCGCGAGATCCCACCCTTGCGGCCGGACGGCGCCCGCTCCACGGGTGCGCTGGCGACAGGCTGGGCGGACTCCGCGGGTGCGAACGCGACGGGCGCCGGCGGCGGCGTCCCGGTCGAGGCCGAGGCCGCCGGGGGCGCGGGCGGGGTCGGCGGGACGGGAGCCGTCGCGTCCTCCGACGCGGGTGCGGCCGGCGTGTCCTGCGGCAGTGACGCGGGCGGCTCGTACGGCCGCGTCGGATCCTGGTCGGTCATCGTTGCCCCCTTGCCTAGCGGCGTCCGAGCAGCTGGCCCATGGCGGCGCGCTTGCCGCCGGAGCCCGAGAGCTGCTTCATGAGCTTCTGCATCTCGCCGAACTGCTTGATCAGGCGATTGACCTCAGGGAGGGTGGTCCCCGAGCCCTTGGCGATCCGGCGGCGGCGCGACGCGTTGAGCACGCCGGGCTCGCGCCGCTCGCGCGGCGTCATGGACAGGATGATCGCCTCGACGCGCTTGAGGTCGCCGCGGTCCACCGCGTCCTGGGCCTCCTTGGCCATGCCGCCCATGCCGGGGATCATCCCCATGAGCTGGCCCATGGGACCCATCTTCTGCATCTGGCGCATGGACGAGAGCATGTCCTCGAGCGTGAACGCGCCCTTGCGGACGGACTCCTCGAGCCTGGCTGCCTGCTTCTCGTCGAACGCCTCCTGGGCCCGCTCCACGAGCGTCATCACGTCGCCCATGCCGAGGATCCGGCTCGCCAACCGGTCCGGGTGGAACACCTCGAGCGCGTCGGTCTTCTCGCCGGTGCCGAGGAACTTCACCGGGATGCCGGTCACGGCCCCGATCGAGAGCGCCGCGCCGCCACGGGCGTCGCCGTCGATCTTCGTCAGGACGAGGCCGGTCACGCGGAGCGCGCCCGCGAACCCCTGGGCCACCGTGACGGCCTCCTGCCCCGTCATCGCGTCCACGACGAGCAGCGTCTCCACGGGCTTGGCCGCGTCGCTCACGGCGCGGATCTCGTCCATCAGCGCGTCATCGATGGTGAGCCGGCCGGCGGTGTCGATGATCACGACGTCGCGGCCGATGCGCTTGGCATGCTCGATGCCCTGGCGCGCGATGTCGACGGTGGGGGTGCCGACCGGCGCCCGGTAGACGGCGATGTTGAGGCCCTTGCCCAGGGTCTCGAGCTGGTCGGCGGCGGCCGGACGATACGGGTCAGCGGCGACGAGGAGCGGGCTGCGGCCCTGCTTGACGATGAACTTCGCGAGCTTGGCGGCCGACGTGGTCTTGCCCGACCCCTGGAGGCCCACGAGCGCGACGACGGCCGGGTTGCCGACGAGCCGGAACGTGCGGTCGCCCGCGGACAGCAGGGCGGTGAGCTCGTCGTTGACGATCTTCACGACCTGTTGGCCGGCGGTCAGGCTCTCCAGCACCTCGGCGCCGATCGCGCGCTCGCGCACGCGGGCGACGAAGTCCTTGACGACCTTGAAGTTGACGTCCGCCTCGAGCAGCGCGAGGCGGACCTCGCGCATCGCGGCATCGACATCTGCCTCGGTCACGCGCCCGCGACCGGTGAGCCCGGCGAGGGTCTTGCGGAGGCGATCGCTGAGGTTGTCGAACATGCGGGGACGGGGACCCTTGGCTAATCGGTGGATCAGGCCGCCACGGCGCCGCCGGACGGATGGTGCGCGGGTTCTGGCGACACCGAGGAGCATCGAGTGTAGCCCACGCGTGCGGGACTGTCGCCCGGCGCCTCCGCGCCATGCCGGCTGCCACGTACCCTTCGCGCGGTGAGCGACCCCCTCCTCGACCCGTTCCCGCCGCACCCCGAGATCGTCCCGACCCCGGGCCTGTGGCGCAACGGCGCGTTCCTGCGCGTCTGGGCCGCCGCGACGATCTCCGTGTTCGGGTCCTTCGTCACCCGCATCGCGCTCCCGTTCGTCGCGATCCTGACGCTGAAGGCCGGCCCGATCGACGTCGCCATCCTGCGCTCGCTGGAGCTCGTGGCCGCGTTGCTGGTCGGGTTCGTCGCCGGCGCCTGGGTGGACCGGCTGCGCCGTCGGCCCGTGCTCATCTGGGCGGACATCCTGCGAGCCCTGTTGCTGGGTTCGATCCCCGTCGCGGCCGTGGGCGGGTGGCTGACGCTGCCGCAGGTGTACCTCGTGGCCGCGCTGGCCGCGGTGTGCACGACGTTCTTCGACGTCGCGGACCGCGCCTACCTCCCGACGATCGTGTCGCGCACGGAGCTGGTGCGCGCCAACGGTGCCCTGTCGGCGACGTCGGCAGCGGTGGAGTTCGCCGCCTTCGGCGTGGCGGGGTTCCTGGTCACCCTGCTCACGGCGCCGATCGCCATCCTCATCGATGCCGTCTCGTTCGTGGTGTCCGCGGTGCTCCTGGGCTCGATCCGGCGGCCCGAGCCGCCGCCGCCACCGGCCGAGGATCGCGATCCCGTGACCAGCGAGATCGCGGAGGGCCTGCGGCTGGTGGTCCATGACCCGGTGCTGCGGGGGCTCGTCGGCGGCGTCATGGGACTCGCGGCCATGTGGGGCATCTTCGGCGCGACCTGGCTGCTGTTCGTGACCGAGGAGCTGCAGCTCGACCCCGCGATCATCGGGGTGATCGCCGCGCTGGGCGGGTTCGGGTCGCTGCTGGGTGCGCTCCTGGCGGAGCGGGCGACCACGCGGTTCGGCGTCGGCACGGTGGTGTTCGTGTCGATGCTCGGCGCCGGTCTCGGCAACCTCCTGATCCCGCTGGCGCCGGTCGGGATGCCGCTGATCGCGGTCGCGCTGCTCATCGGGCAGCAGCTCATCGGCGACACGGCCGTGACGGTGTTCGACGTCACGGAGGTGTCCATCCGGCAGGCCCGCGTCGCAGACCGGCAGCTGGGACGCGTGAACGCAACGGTCCGCGTGGCGATGGTCCTTGCGCAGCTGGCCGCGACGCTCGCCGGCGGGCTCGTGGCGGAGGCGATCGGCCTTCGTGCGGCGGCGTTCCTGGCGCCGCTCGGGGCGCTCGCGGGCGCGACCGTGATCTGGCGCTCCCCGGTGCGGCGCCTGCGGAGGATCGAGGCCGCTCGGGCGGAGCAGCCCTAGTCGAACAGCGCCGCGACGAAGGCCTCGGGGTCGAACGGGAGCAGGTCCTCGGCCTTCTCCCCCACGCCGACGAAGCGAACAGGGACGCCCAGCTCGCGCTCGATCGCGAACACGATGCCGCCCTTCGCGGTGGAATCGAGCTTGGTCAGGATCACACCCGTGAGCCCCACGGCCCCGTGGAACGCCTTGGCCTGGGCGAGCCCGTTCTGGCCCGTGGTCGCGTCGAGCACGAAGAAGGTCTCCACGCTGGCGCCGGGCAGGCGCTTGTCGATGACGCGTCGGACCTTGGACAGCTCGTCCATGAGGTTGGCCTTGGTGTGGAGCCGGCCGGCGGTGTCCGCGATGATCACGTCGGCGTGGCGCGCGATGGCGGCGTCCAGGGCGTCGAACACGACGGCCGCGGGGTCCGCGTTCGGGGCGTGGGCGATGATCTCGCTGTCGGTGCGCTGGGCCCAGATCCGCAGCTGATCGATGGCGGCGGCCCGGAACGTGTCCGCCGCGGCGAGGACGACCCGCCGGCCGTTCGCGCGCTCACGCGCCGCCAGCTTGCCGATCGTCGTGGTCTTGCCGGTCCCGTTGACGCCCACCACGAGCACGATCCCGGGGCCGCCTTCGACCGCCGGCGTCGGCTCCCAGTGCCGGGCGTCGCGCGGCGCGAGCAGGGCCGCGAGCTCCTCGCGCACGGCGGTCTCGGCCGTGACGTTGCGCCGCCTGCGCGCCTGCTCGACGAGGTCCATCGACAGCGCCGCGCCCACGTCGCCGGTGATCAGGATCTCCTCGATCTCGTCCCAGTCCGCGTCGTCGCCGCCCCCGAAGGCGCTGCGCAGGCGCGCGCCGAACCCGGTCCGCGACTTCTCGAGGCCGTCCTCCAGCTGCTGGAGCTCCCGCTCGCGGCGGGCGGCGTCGGCCTTCTCCGGGCTCCAGTCCGCGCCCCAGGCCCACGCGGGGGCAGGCTCGGCGTCGGCCACGGGCGCCTCGGCGGCGGATTGGGGCGCCGGCTCCTCCGCCGGGGGCTCCTCGGCCAGAGGTTCCTCGGGGGCGGCCGGAGCCTCGAGAATCTCGGCCTCGTCGGCTTCGTCGGCATCCGCCGAGACCCGCCGCCACTCCTCGCCGATGAGATCCTCCGTCGTCTGGGGCGCCAAGGGCTCCTGCGCGTCGGACTCGGGCTCCTGCGGCTCGGACGGGCCGCGTCGGAAGAAACGCACGTGACCTCCGGGTCAGCCGTCGCCGCCGGCGAGGACCGCGCGGACCTCGGTGCGGCGGGTGTCGGCGATGGCCTTCGCCTCGTCGAGGCGGAGGCTGATCACGCGGCTGACCGAGTCGTCGCCGACCGTCACCCCGTACAGGGCGTCGGCGGCCTCGATGGTGCCGCGGTTGTGGGTGATGACGATGAACTGCGTCTGCGCGGCGAGCGCTCGCAGCGCGTCCGTGAAGCGTCCCACGTTTGCCTCATCGAGGGCGGCGTCGACCTCGTCGAGGACGCAGAACGGCGCCGGCCGCACCTCGAGCATCGCGAACAGCAGCGCGACCGCCGTGAGCGCCCGCTCGCCGCCCGACAGCATCGAGAGCGCCTGGGGCTTCTTGCCCGGCGGCCGGGCGGTGATCTCGATGCCGGTGGCGGAGAGGTCGGACGGGTCCGTGAGGACGAGCTTCGCGAAGCCGCCACCGAACAGCTGCTGGAACCGCGCGTCGAACGCGACCTCGAGCTGCGCGAAGGTCGTCCGGAACTGGGTCGCGATCAGCTCGTCGAGGTCCGCGATGAGCTGGCGCGTCTTCGCGATCGCCTCGCGCAGGTCCTTGTCCTGGGCATCGAGGGTCTCGAGGCGTTCGCGGACCGCCCGGTACTCGTCCACCGCGAACGGGTTGGCCGCGCCCAGCTCGTGGAACCGCCGGCGCAGGACCGCGAGCCGTCCCGGCGACGGGAGCTCCCCGGAGGGTGCAGCCTCCGCCCACCGTGGGGCGAGGACATCGAGCGCGGCCTCGAGCACCTGGCCCTCGCGCGTCGCCTCGGGCGCGACGTCGTCTGTCGCGCGGGAGCCGGCTGCCTCGTCTGGTTCGTCACCGTCGCGCGCCGCCGTCCTGCCCGCGTCCGGGGATCCGTCCGGCGCCGCCGGCAGCGCCGGCTCCGGGATGTCGATCCCCGCGGCGCTGGTGAGATGCCGCAGGCCGACCTCACCGAGGCCCGCGAGCTCGACCAGCAGCTGCTCGCGCAGCGAATCCAGGTTGAGCCGCGCCTCCATCGCGCCGACGTCGGCACCGCGCGCTCGGTCGTCGGCCGCGCGCAGGCGCTCCCGCGCGGCGGTCGCCGCGCGCTCGGCATCCGCGAGGCGGACCCGCTCGGCGCGATCGTCCGCCAGCAGCGCCTCGAGCGCCTCGCGAGCCACCGTCTCCCTGGCGGTCGCCGCCGCGAGCTCGCCGGAGACCTCGTCGCGCTCGTCGCCGGCGGTGCGCTCCCGGTCCGCGCGGGCCGCGAGGTCGCGGTCGGCGCCGGCGATCCGCCCGTCCGCGAGCGCGACCGCCGCTTCCGCGCGCGCCCTCCGACCCTCCGACTCGCGCCGGGCCCGATCCTGCGCCGCGACATCGTTCGCCAGCCCGTCGCGGCGGCCGCGCAGCTCCGCGACCCTGGCCTCCCACGCGCCGATCGCCTCCTGCTCACCGGCCGCGCCCTCGCCCGTGGGGGCGTCCGCGCCGGTCCGCCCGTCGAGCGCGGCGAGCGCTGACGCGGCACGTGCCGCCTCGGCCGCGAACCGCTCCGCCTGCGCCGTGTGCCAGGCGGCCTCGCGAGCCGCGGCCTCGAGCTCGCGGCCCGCCGACCGCTCGACGTCCTCCGCGCGCCGTCGCTGGGAGGCCGCCGCCGACTCGTCCGCGCGGGCACGATCGAGGGCGGTCCGGGCGTCCTGCGCCGCCTGCGCCGCGACCGTGGTCTCGGCCTCGGCGGCGTCCGCCTCGGCCTGGAGCGCCTCCACCTCGCGCGCGAGCCGGTCCGCCTCTGCCCGGCGTTCGAGCGGCGAGTCGCCGCGGCCGATCCGCACGGTGAAAGCATCGACGACCGCCGTCCCGTCGCGCGTGACCGCGACCCAGCCCAGGGGCAGCGCCGGCTGGAGCGCGAGCGCGGCCCCAAGGTCCGGCACCCAGACAGCCCGCGCGAGCAGCGCCCGGACGGCGCCGTTCGGGTCGCGGCGGACCGCGTCCGCGTGGCGGCCGCCACCGGGGGCCGCGAGGCCGTCCTCGAGCCGCCGGACCTCGCCGACCGTGCCGCCGCCGGGCACGCGCTCCGCGGCGCCGATGCGCTCGCGCACGACGACGTGCCCGCGCTCCCCCGCCAGCGATGCCGCCGGCCCCTGCTCCACGACGTACGCGCGCGCCAGCTCGCCGAGCGCCGCCTCGACGGCGGCGCGCAGCGTCGGCTCGATGCCGAGGTCCTCGTCCACGCGCTTGCCGCCCAGCCTGCGGGCCGCGCGCGCGATCCCCCGGTCCTCCTCCTGGGCAAGCCGCTGCTCGAGCTGCTCGAGTCGGCCCCGTGCGGCCGCGAGCATCGAGCCGGCCCGGGCCGCCCGTTCGGCGACCGCGCGTCGCGTTCCCTCGGCGGCGTCCGCGGCCGCGCGGGCGGCCTCGCGTGCCTCGACAGCGGGGGCCTCCTCCGCGGTTGCCGCCGCGAGCGCCGCGCGCGCCCCCGCGAGCGACGTCTCCAGCTGGTCCCGTCGTGTCTCGGACCCCGCC
>JAICUV010000309.1 GCA_025935655.1 Chloroflexota bacterium
GGCGGACCGTCAAACGCCCGCCAGCAGGGCCTCGCTGAACTGGAGCCGCCACAGCCGCGCGTACAGGCCGTCCTTCGCCAGGAGGTCGTCGTGGCTGCCGAGCTCCACGAGCCAGCCGTCGTCCAGGACCGCGATCCGGTGGGCCGCACGGATCGTCGACAGGCGGTGCGCGACGATCAGGGTCGTACGGCCCTGCATCAGCCGGTCCAGCGCCTCCTGCACGAGCCGCTCGGACTCGTTGTCGAGGGCGCTGGTCGCCTCGTCCAGCAGGAGGATGGGCGGGTCCTTGAGGATCGCGCGGGCGATCGCGATCCGCTGGCGCTGCCCGCCCGACAGGCGGTTGCCTCGATCCCCCACGGACGTGTCGTAGCCGTGCTCCATCGCCGTGATGAAGTCGTGGGCGTTGGCCGCGCGGGCGGCCGCCTCCAGCTCCTCCTCGGTGGCGTCGAGGCGGCCGTAGCGGATGTTCTCGCGGATCGTGCCCCCGAACAGCGTCGCCTCCTGCGGCACGAGCCCGATCTGCTCGCGCAGGCTCGCGGTCGTCGCGCCGCGGATGTCGATGCCGTCGACACGGATCGCGCCCCGGGTGACGTCCCACAGGCGCGGGATGAGGCCCACCAGCGTGGTCTTGCCCGACCCGGACGGGCCGACGAGCGCGAGCACCTCGCCCGCCGGGATGTCGAGCGTGATGTCGCGCAGGACCGGGTGTCCACCGTCGTACGAGAACGTCACGTCGTCCAGCTCGATCCGGCCCGTGAGCGGGGGCAGGTCCACGGCGTCCGGGGCGTCGACGACCGTGGGCTTCGTGTCGATGATCTCGAACACCCGCTGGACGGCGCCCGTTCCCTCGCGCAGCTGGCCGTACAGGCCCGCGATGGTGGCGAGGCTCGCCCCGATCGTCACGCCGTACAGGAGGAACCCGGTGAGCGTCCCGATCGACAGCCGGCCAGCGATCACCTCGTGGCCCGTGTACCACAGCAGCACCGCGATCGCGCCGAAGCCGAGGAACCCCATCAGCGCCCCGAACAGCGCCCGCCACAGCGCGAGCCGCGTGCCGGACGCGACGACCGTGGACAGGTCGCCCGCGTAGCGCGCCTCCTCGTACTCCTCGCGGACGTAGCTCTTGACGACGCGGATCCCGCCGAGCGCCTCCTCCGCCGTCCCGGTGCTGTGCGCGATGGAGTCCTGGACCTGCGTCGCGACCCGCTGCAGCGGCCGCCCGAACAGGATCGCGACGGCGATCAGCGCGGGCGCGAGCAGCAGCGCGATGAGCAGCAGCGTCGGGCTGAGCGTGAACAGGATGACCACGGACCCGATGAGCCCGATGAGCGACGACAGCAGCGACGTGGTCGTCTGGGTCAGCATCGTCCGGATGAGCGTCACGTCGGACGACAGGCGCGACACGAGCTCGCCCACCCGGTTCCGGCCGTGGAAGTCGAGCGACAGCATCACGAGGCTGTTGAACAGCTCCCCGCGCATCTGGGCGACGACCCGCTCGCCCACCACGCCCAGGAAGTACGACTGGACCAGCCCGCCCAGCGACTGGGCCAGGAACAGGATCACGAGCCCGGCGATGAGCCGGTCGAGCCCGGCGCTGTCGCCGCCCGCGACCACCTGGGTGACGAGCCCCGCGATGAGGAGGGGCACCGCGAGTGCGAGCCCCGATCCGACCAGCAGCCCGACGATCGCGATCGAGAACGGTCCGAGGTGCGGGCGCAGGTAGCCGAACAGGCGCCGCCACGGCACGCCACCGACGGCGCGCACCCGCTCCGCGACGTCGCGCGCACCGGTCGGGATCGACGAGGGCTGGTCCATTCGTCCGATCATGCCACGGCCGTGCACGGCTCCGGCTCGCGGTCGCGGGCCGGATGCGCCACGATGGGACCGTGCACCCGAGGAGAGCCCGTCCATGACCGACCCCGCCGCCGGCTCGCCGCTGCCGGGATATCCCGTGCCGCCGGCCACGATGACGGACCTGTACGAGCTCACGATGGCGGCCGGCTACTGGAAGCTGGGGCGGACGAGCGACCGGGCGATCTTCACGCTCAGCTTCCGGCAGGCGCCGTTCGGCGGCGGGTTCACGATCGCGGCCGGCCTCGCGAGCGTCATCGCCTTCGTCGAGCAGTTCCGGTTCACGCCGCCCGAGCTGGCCCACCTCGCCGGCCTCCGCGGCACGGACGACCGGCCGCTGTTCGAGCCGGCGTTCCTCGACTTCCTGGGCGACCTCCGGCTGCACGTCGACATCGACGCGGTCCCCGAGGGGACGGTCGTGTTCCCGCACGAGCCGCTGCTGCGCGTCACGGGATCGCTGCTCGAGGCCCAGCTGCTCGAGACCGCGCTGCTCAACCTCGTGAACTTCCCCACCCTCGCGGCCACGAAGGCCGCGCACGTGGTGCTCGCGGCGGGCGGGGCGCCGGTCCTGGAGTTCGGCTTGCGACGCGCGCAGGGCCCGGACGGCGGGCTGACGGCGTCCCGCGCGGCCTACCTCGGCGGCTGCAGCGCCACGTCCAACGTGCTCGCCGGCCGCCTGTTCGGCATCCCCGTGCGGGGCACCCACGCGCACAGCTGGGTGCTCTCGTTCGCCAGCGAGCAGGAGGCGTTCGACGCCTGGGCGGACGTGATGCCCGGCAACGCCGTGATGCTCGTCGACACCTACGACTCCGTCGAGGGCGTCGCGAACGCCATCGACACCGGTCGACGGCTGCGCGAGCGCGGGTACCGGCTGGCGGGGATCCGCCTCGACTCGGGGGACCTCGCGTACCTCTCGACGCGCGCGCGGGAGCTGCTGGACGCTGAAGGCTTCGAGGACACCCAGATCATCGCCAGCAACGACCTCGACCCGGAGACGATCGAGTCGCTCCAGGCGCAGGGCGCTCGGATCGACGTCTGGGGCGTGGGCACGAAGCTGGTGACCTGCTACGACCAGCCGGCGCTCGGCGGCGTCTACAAGCTCACGGCGATCCGCGATGGCGGCGACTGGCGCACGCCCGTCAAGGTCAGCTCCGACACCGCCAAGATCACGGTGCCGGGCGAGCTCGGCGTGCGCCGGTTCTACGACGCCGACGGCACGGCGCGCGCGGACATGATCTGGGATGCGCTGCACACGGTCGACGGGTCGCGGGTCATCGTCGACCCGGCCGACTCGCACCACCGAATGACTGTCGAGTCGGCGTGGACCGCGAAGGAGGTCCTCGTCCCCGTGTTCCGCGACGGCGAGCGGGTGTACGACGTCCCGCCCCTCGAGGCGTCACGGGATCACGCCCGTCACGAGCTGGGCACGCTCCATCCGGCCATCCTCCGCCAGCTCCGGCCCCACTGGTACCCGGCCGGCCTCGAGTGGTCGCTCTTCCAGCGCCGCGAAGCGCTCATCGAGGCCGCGCTCGCCGGCGAGGAGCCCGTCCGCGCGTAGCGGTCCCTTGACGCGGCGCGGCCGCCGGGAGGATGCTCGCGCCCCGTTCGGGCAAGGTGGGGGTGCCAGGTGCCGCTCGTCCTCTCGTTCCTGCGACGCGTCGGGATCTTCATCGCGTCCCTCGTCGCCGCGTCGCTCGTCATGGGCCTCGTGAGCTGGGTGGTGATGGTCCCGATGGGGCGACAGCTGCTGGAGACGGGCGCCGGCCCGATCGCGGGTGCGCTCGTCGTGTTCCTCACGATCGTCCTCGGCGGCCTGATCTACCGCGACATCATGGA
>JAICUV010000080.1 GCA_025935655.1 Chloroflexota bacterium
AACCAGCTGCGCGAGAAGATCGGCGTGATGTTCGGCAACCCGGAGACGACGCCGGGCGGCCGCGCGCTCAAGTTCTATGCCTCGGTCCGCCTGGACATCCGGCGCGTCGAGACGATCAAGACCGGCACGGAGTCCGTGGGCAACCGGGTCCGCGTCAAGGTCGTCAAGAACAAGGTGTCGCCGCCGTTCCGCGTCGCAGAGTTCGACGTCATGTACGGCGAGGGCATCAGCACGGAGGGCGGCCTCCTGGACGTCGGCGTGGCGATGGATGTCGTCACCAAGACGGGTGCCTGGTTCACGTTCGGCGAGACACGGCTGGGCCAGGGTCGCGAGGCCTCGAAGGAGTTCCTCAAGACGAACGTGGACGTGGCCGCGGAGATCGACCGCCGCATCCGCGCCAAGATGACCGAGGTCGCCCTGCCGGTCGAGGGGATCGAAGAGGCCGAGTAGCCGCGGGCGGCCCGGAGCCGCGACGATGGACGACGTGCGGGCGCCGGGTACCGGCGCCCGTCCTCGTGCCCGGAGGCCGACGCCCGCGGAGCGCCGGGAGCAGCGCTGGCAGGTCGAGGATCCGGCCGCGGTCCTCGAGGCGGCGGCGCGCTTCCTGGAGGCCCGGCCCCGCTCGGTGGCGGAGGTCCGGCGCAAGCTCAGCCGGCTCGGCTACCAGCCGGAGCTCGTGACGGGCGCCGTCGAGCGCCTGGCGGAGCTCGGGTTCCTGGACGACGAGGCGTTCGCCCGCGCCTGGGTCGAGTCACGGGACCGCGCGAAGCCGCGCGGCGAGCACGCGCTGCGGCGGGAGCTGGGGCTCAAGGGCGTGGACAAGGCGATCGTGGACGCGGTCCTCGGTGACCGGCATGACGACGCCCTGGTCGCGGCCGCGTCGCTCGACGAGGTGCCGGCGAGCCCCGATGACGCGGCCGCGGAGCGGCTCCTGCGCCGCAAGCTCGCCCCGATCCTCCGCGAGACGGACACCCGGAAGCGTGCGCAGCGGGCGTACGCGCTGCTGGCACGGAACGGGTTCGGACCGGACGTGTGCTCGGCGGTCAGCCGTCGGGTCCTCGCCGACGTCGACGCAGCCGTTGCCGACCCTGAGATCGAGGACGTTGACGCGTGAGCTCGCGGTCGCAGCACGGCCCCCACGCTTGCCGGTAGCGGCGCCGATGCCTGCGGGTACTCATTCGCGACCCCAACGGGGAGGGACCGCCGCCCAGCGCCCGCATCGATGCCTGGCGGGCCTCGCCTGGGCTGCTGGCGGGTCCCGCAGGGGCGCGGAACGAGCCCGGGCGTCCCAATGAGTCCTCACGGGCATGACGGCGCCGACGCCACCTGAGACCGAGTCGCCGCCGTCGTAGTACGCTCTCCGGATAACCGGACGCGGACCTGTGAGGCCGCTTCCGGGCGAGCCGCAGCACCGGCTGAGAGCGGTTGGAGCCACCGAGCCTGCCCGCTCCCGAAGCCCAAGCGAACCCCGGCGCTGCGTCGCCCGACACCGATTTCGCTAACGCCTCCGGCGCATCCACCCCGCCGGAGGGGAGGAAACCGAATTTGGAACCGATCGTCGTACTCGCGGCGCTGGTCGCCGCGGTCGTCGGCGTGGCCGTGGGGTTCGTCGCCCGCGGCGTCCTGGCCAGCCAGACCATCAAGGCCGCCCAGGACAAGGCCGCGCGCATCGTCGCGGAGGCCCGCGCCCAGCAGAAGGACATGATCCTCGAGGCCAAGGACGAGAAGCTTCGCCAGCAGCGCGAAGGCGAGGAGGAGGCCCGTCTCAAGCGGTCCGAGCTCCAGAACCTGGAGCGACGCCTGCTCTCCCGCGATGAGCAGCTCGACCAGCGCGCGGACCTGCTCGAGGAGAAGAGCCGCAAGATCGGCGAGCGCGAGCGGGACCTCGAGCACGAGCGCGAGTCCCTCACGAAGCTCAGCCAGGAGCGCGTCGCCGCCCTGGAGCGGGTCTCCGGGATGTCGGCCGAGGACGCCAAGGCCGTGCTCCTCGAGGCGATCCGCGAGGAGGCCGAGCACGACGCGGTCAAGCTCGCCCGCTCGATCGAGCGCCGGGCACGCGACGAGGCCCAGGAGAAGGCGCGCGAGATCATCGTCACCGCGATGCAGCGCGTTGCGGCCGATCACACCGCGGAGCACACCGTCACGGTCGTCCATCTTCCCAGCGACGAGATGAAGGGCCGGATCATCGGCCGCGAGGGCCGGAACATCCGGGCGCTCGAGCAGGCGACCGGCGTGGATCTGATCATCGACGACACGCCCGAGACCGTCGTCCTGTCGGGCTTCGACCCCGTCCGCCGTGAGGTCGCCCGCGTCGCGCTGGGCAAGCTCATCGCCGACGGCCGGATCCACCCCGGCCGCATCGAGGAGGTCGTCAACAAGGCCCGTGCGGAGGTCGACCTGATCATCCGCCAGGCTGGCGAGCAGGCCTGCTACGACGCCGGGGTCCCGGGCCTGCCGTCGGACCTCGTGAAGACGCTGGGGCGGCTCAAGTACCGCACCAGCTACGGCCAGAACGTCCTGCTCCACAGCGTCGAGACCAGCCACCTCGCGGGGATCATCGCGGCGGAGCTGGGTGCGGACGTGCAGGCATGCAAGATCGGCGGCCTGCTCCACGACATCGGCAAGGCGCTCGACCACGAGATCGAGGGGCCCCACGCCGCGATCGGGGCGAGCCTCGCCCAGAAGCACAGCATGCCGTTCAAGGTCGTCAACGGGATCGCGGCCCACCACCAGGAGGTCGAGTTCGCCTGCATCGAGGCGCCGATCGTCCAGGTCGCCGACGCGATCAGCGCGTCCCGCCCGGGTGCCCGCGGCGAGACGATGGAGACGTACGTCAAGCGCCTCGAGGATCTCCAGGGCATCGCGGAGAGCTTTGCCGGCGTCGAGCGCTCGTTCGCCGTCCAGGCCGGCCGTGAGGTCCGCATCCTCGTCCGGCCCGAGGAGATCGACGACCTCACGGCGACCCGCCTCGCGCGCGACATCGTGAAGAAGATCGAGGACAACCTGACCTACCCGGGCCAGATCAAGGTCACGGTCATCCGCGAGACGCGGGCCGTCGAGTACGCGAAGTAGCGCCGGCCGCGTGAGCGCGATCGCGAACACCCGGTGAGCCGCGAACGGTCGGGACTCGGCAATCCGGCCAACGGGAACGCCCCCAGGCCCCCGGGCGCCTGCCGGATCCTCATGATCGGCGACATCATCGGCAAGCCCGGCCGGGTGGTCATCGAGCGCGAGCTCGCCGGGATCCGCGACGAGCGGGGCATCGACTTCGTCACCGCGAACGGCGAGAACGTCGCCGGCGGGATGGGCCTCACGGTCTCGACGGCCGAGGCGCTCCTCGGCGCCGGTGTCGACGTCATCACGTCCGGCAACCACATCTGGGACAAGCGCGAGATCTACCCGTTCCTCGACTCGAGCGACCGGGTCCTCCGGCCGCTCAACTACGGGACGCACAACGTGCCCGGGCGCGGCTGGGGCACGTACGAGGCGCTCGACGGATCGGAGATCGCGGTCATCAACCTCCAGGGCCGCACCTACATGCAGCAGATCGACAACCCGTTCACGGACGCGGACCGGCTGCTGGACGAGGCCTCGGAACCGCTGCCGCCGATCCGGATCGTCGACTTCCATTGCGAGCTCACGTCCGAGAAGAACGCGATGGGCCTGTACCTCGACGGGCGCGTCAGCGCCGTCGTCGGGACGCACACGCACATCGTGACGGGCGACGAGCGGATCCTGCCGAAGGGGACCGCGTACCAGACGGACCTCGGGATGACGGGGCCCGTGTGGAGCGTCATCGGCTTCAACCCGGACACCGTCCTTCCACGCTTCGTGAACGCGCTGCCGACGCGGTTCGAGGTCGGCGACGGCCCGGTGATCCTCAACGCCTGCCAGGTCGACGTGGACCCGGCCACGGGTCGCGCCCTGCAGATCGAGCGCATCCAGCGCCTGGTCGAGCTCTGACGGTGGCGACGCCCGGGCCCGCGCGCCACGCGCCGCCCCCGGAGGAGCGCGAGCCGTTCGTCCCGGGCGACGCGATCGCCGACGTCCACGCCCACTCGACCCGGTCCGACGGCGTCCTCGAGCCCGCCGAGCTCGTCCGCCAGGTGCACGAGGCGGGCGTCCGCCTGTTCGCGCTCGCGGACCACGACAATCTCGCCGGCTACCGGGAGCTGGTGGCGCCCGGCGCCGCGCCGCTGCCCCCCGGCCTCGTGCTCGTCCCGGCGGTCGAGATCAACGCGATCACCCGCGGGCTCGGCCTCGAGCTCGCCGAGGGAGAGCTGCACGTGCTTGGCATCGGGGTGGACCCGGCAGACGAGGCGTTCGAGGCGGCGCTCGCCGCCCAGCGCGGTGCCCGCCGCGCACGCTTCTTCGCGACCGTGGACCTCCTCCGCCAGATCGGCCTGCCGATCGACGCCCAGGTCGCCGAGCTGGACCTCACCGGCGACGACGCGCTCGGCCGTCCGACGGTCGCCCGCGCGCTCATCCGGGCCGGGCTCGCCGACAGCGTCGAGGACGCGTTCAGGCGGATCCTGAGCCACGGCCAGCCGGGCTACGTGCCGCGGACCGGCCTGGGGCCCGTCGAGGCGATCCACGCGATCCGGGCCGCGGGCGGGCTGGCGTCGATCGCGCACTTCTGGGAGGCGCCCGACCAGCTCGCGCTGCTGCGAGGGCTCATGGACGAGGGCCTCGACGGCCTCGAGAGCCACCACCGCTCGTTCGACGAGGAGACCCGCCGCCGGGTGGGGGAGACCGCCCGTGCACTGGGCCTCGTGGAGACGGGCGGCACCGACTACCACGGCGACCTGGGGCCGTACGCCGAGGCGCACTCTGGCCTCGTCATGCCGGACGAGCTCGTCGCGGGGCTCCGCACGGCGCTGGGCGTCTGAGCGCCGGGCCGGTACCATCACCGACCGCATGACCACGCGCAGCCTCCCCGTCCTCGACATCGCGCCGCCCGCGACCGGACCCGCCGGTCCGCGCGACCCGTTCGCGCCGGACGACGCGCGCCTGGCCGAGTTCCGGCCCGAGGCGCGGGCCCTGCCCGCCTTCTTCGTCTGGACCCTGGGCTGCCAGATGAACAAGAGCGACTCCGAGGAGATGGCCGGGCGCCTGCTCGCCGCGGGCTGCCCCGAGGCGCCGTCGATGGAGGCCGCGGACGTCGTGGTCATCAACACCTGCGCGATCCGCGAGGCCGCCGAGGCGAAGGTGATCGGCCGCCAGGGCCACCTGGGCCGGCTCAAGGCCGCGAACCCGTCGCTGCGGGTGGTGATGACCGGCTGCTCGGTCCGCGAATCGAACCGGGCCGGCCTCAAGCGCCGCTACCCGGCCGTCGACCTGTTCCTGCGCCCCGACGAGGAGCCCGAGCTCATCGATCGGCTGGGGCTCGCGTCGGCGCAGGCACCGGTGGGCGCGCTCGCTCGCACGAGCGCCCTGACGACAGTCAAAGGCCTCGAGGTCTCCGATGCCACCCACCTCGTCCGTGCTCGGGCGGACGCGATCGCGGGTGGCGCCATCCTCCGCGGGAGCGCCATCTCCGCCTGGCTGCCGATCATCTACGGCTGCGACAAGACGTGCACGTACTGCATCGTGCCGTTCAGCCGGGGCCCGGAGCGGAGCCGTCCGTTCGACGAGATCGTGGACGAGGCGCGTGCGCTCGCGGCCCAGGGGTACCGCGAGGTCACGCTGCTGGGCCAGAACGTCAACTCCTACGGCCACGACCTCGCCCCCGAGGGCCGGTTCTCCCACGTCGTGACGGAGCGGACCGTCGGGCGCCACCAGGACCGGACCGCGCGCCCCGACCTGGCTGAGCTCCTCCGCGCGGTGGACGCGCTCCGGGCCGTCGACGGCACGCCGGCGATCCCGCGCCTGCGGTTCGTGACCTCGCACCCGTGGGACCTCTCGGACCGGCTGATCGAGGCGATGCGCGACTGCCCGTCGCTGTGCGAGGCGCTCCACCTGCCGGTCCAGAGCGGGTCGGACTCGATGCTCCGGCGAATGGGCCGCCAGTACACGATCGAGCACTACCTGGAGCGCCTCGCGCGCCTCCGCGAGGCCGTGCCCGGGCTCGCCCTGTCCACGGACGTCATCGTCGGGTTCTGCGGCGAGACCGAGGCCGAGTACGAGGCGACGGTCCGGCTGCTCGAGACCGTGCGCTACGACCAGGTCTTCGCGGCGGCGTACAGCGAGCGGCCCGGGACGCCCGCCACGAAGCTCGCCGACGACGTCCCCGCGGCGGAGAAGCGGCGCAGGCTGGTCGCGCTGCTGGAGCTCCAGGAGGGGATCGGCCTCGAGCGCAACCGCGCCTGGCTGGGTCGCGAGACCGAGGTCCTCGTCGACGCCGTCGTCCCGCCCAGGCTCCACGACCACGAGGACGAGGAGGCGGCCGGCGCCGCCGAGTCGCGCGACGCGTTCGCGCACCTGCCCGCGGGCGTCGTGCACCTGGCCGGCCGGTCGCGCGAGAACAAGCTCGTCCACGTGGCCGGGCCGGCGGACCTCGTCGGCAGGCTCGCGCGCGTCCGAGTCGAGCACGCTGGCCCCTACGCGCTCCGCGGGACGCTGGCCTGAGCGTCCGGGGCGTCCCGTGACCACCGGCAGCGGATCGACGCCGGCGCCGCTCATCGTGATCGGGGGGCCGACGGCGACCGGCAAGACGGGGCTGGCGATCGCGCTCGCCGAGCGGCTCCACGGGCAGGGCATCCCCGCCGAGATCGTCAGCGCGGACTCCCGCCAGGTCTACCGCGGCATGGACATCGGGACGGCGAAGGCGACGCCGGCCGAGCGGGCGCGCGTGGTCCACCACGGCATCGACCTCGTCGACCCGGACCAGCCGTACTCCGTCGCGGACTTCCGGGCGCACGCGCTTGCCGCCCTCGAGTCGCTCGGGGCGCGCGGGGGCATCGGCATCCTCGCCGGCGGGACGGGCTTCTGGCTGCGGGCCGTGTCGGCGGGCATCGACACCGACGCCCTCCCGTTTGACGCGCAGGTCCGGGCCAAGCTGGAGGACCGCCTCGCGCACGACGGCCTCGACGCCGCGGCCGCCCGCCTGTCGGCCATGGCCCCGCTCCTCGCCGCCCGGACGGACCTCCGGAACCCGCGTCGCGTCGCGCGCGCGCTCGAGATCGCGATCCTCCGGGGCGACGCGCCGCTGCCCGAACCCCTGGGGTACGCGGCCCCGGTGCTCGGGATCCAGCTGGTGGTGGAGCCGGCGGAGCACGGACGCCGGATCCGCGAGCGCGCCCGGGCCCAGTTCGACGCCGGGCTCGTGGAGGAGGCCCGGACGCTCCGCGAGCGGTTCGACCCGTCGCTCCCCGCGTTCACCTCGATCGGCTACCGCGAGAGCTGGGCATACCTCGACGGCGAGTGCACGCTCGCAGAGGCGGTAACGGCCGACGCGCAACGCAACGTGCAGTTCGCCAAGCGCCAGCGGACGTGGTTCCGGCGAGAGCCCGGCCTCGCGATCGTCGACGCGACGACCGATCCTCGCCCGGTGGTCGCGGAGCGGCTGGACGCGTTCCTCGCGTCGCTCCGCTAGAGTCCCGGGATCTTGGTCTCGTCGCGGACCTCGGTCACGCCGGAGACCTCGGAGACCACCGCCGCGATGAGGTCGCTGTCCTCGATGTCCGTGACCTCGCCCCGGATCCGGGCGATGCCGCCGGCGGTCTCGACCCGGAGCTGGTCCGCGAGCCGCGAGGTGCGCGAGTCGGCGAGCAGGGCCTCCCGAACGCGCGACGTGACCTCGTCGTCGACGAGGAGCGCGGATCCGTGATGGTCGGCGTCGAACGGCTCCTCCTCGGCGGTGGAGCCGAAGCCGGCGGCGATCGTCATCCCGTTCTCGGAAGTCGAGTCCGCGACGACCGGCGGGTCCATGGGCGGGACCCACACCTCGCCCTCCTCGGCGGCCACGTCCGCGTCGTCGGTCTCGCCCTCGCGCAGCTCGGTTGCCGTGAGCGACTCGAGCGACTCCGGGTCCGTGTCCAGGTCGTCGTTGACGCCTGCCGCGAGCTCGCCCTCGTAGATCTCGGTGTCCGAGATGGACCCGAGGCCGTCGATCTCGTCCTCGCTGATCGCGGCCTCCTGGTTGCCGCGTGACGAGCTGCCCTCGAGCTGCGCGCGCTTGTCCTCGGGCTCGACATCGGGCGCGTTGAGCGGGACGGTGTCCACGGATCGCGGGTCGGTCACGGATCCCCTCCTGGGGCGGCGGTGTTGGCCCGTCGATCAGACCACGGCGGACGTTGCAGCCGCGCGTGGCCGGGGGAGGGGAGGGCACCCGGTATGCTGTCGGTCCCATGAGCTCCAGAGAGACGATCGATCTTGCCCCGCCGGTGGAGAAGGCCTTCCTGCTCGCCGTCGACACCGGTGACGACGAGGGATGGGGCGCGGAGGACAGCCTGACGGAGCTCGCCGCGCTGGCGACCACGGCGGGCGCCGACGTCGTGGGCGCGGAGTGGCAGAACCGCCGCCACGTGGACCCCAACTGGTACGTGGGCAAGGGCAAGGCGGAGGAGCTGCTCCAGGCCAAGAGCGAGACCGGGTTCGACATCCTCGTCGCGGACGACGAGCTCTCGCCGGCCCAGCAGAAGAGCCTCGAGTCGCTCCTGAACGTCAAGGTGATCGACCGCAGCCGCCTGATCCTCGACATCTTCGCGCTCCATGCCCAGACCCACGAGGGCCGGCTCCAGGTGGAGCTCGCCCAGCTGGAGTACCAGCTGCCGCGGCTGACCCGCCTGTGGACGCACCTCTCGCGCACCCAGGGCGGCATCGGCTCCCGGGGCCCCGGCGAGTCGCAGCTCGAGACGGACCGCCGGATCATCCGCAACCGGATCAAGAAGATGAAGGAGCGGGTCGACAGCGTCCAGCAACAGCGCCAGACCGCCGCGCGCGGCCGCGACCGCCGGCTCTACCCCACGGTCGCGATCGTGGGCTATACGAACGCGGGCAAGTCCACGCTGCTCAACGCGCTCGTCGGCAGCGAGGTCGCCAAGGCGGAGGACAAGCTGTTCGCGACCCTCGACCCCACCTCGCGCCAGGTGAAGCTCGGTGACGGCCAGACGGCCATCATCACCGACACCGTCGGGTTCATCCACAAGCTCCCGCACCAGCTGGTGGACGCGTTCCGCGCGACGCTCGAGGAGGTCACCCGGGCGGACGTCCTGGTCGAGGTCGTCGACGTCTCCGACGCCCACCAGGAGGAGCACCGCGCGACGGTCCAGACCGTCCTGGACGAGCTGGACGCGGGCGACAAGCCGCGGCTGACGGCGTTCAACAAGGCGGACCTCCTGTACCCCAACCTCGATGGGGCGCTGCCGGCGCCGGCGGTCACCGGATCGGTCCTCGTGGCTGCCGAGACCGGGTTCGGGCTGGACACGCTGCGGGCGGAGATCGCCGCCCTCCTCGCCTCGATGTGGGAGGAGGTCGACGTCGCGGTGCCCTATGCCGCGGGCGAGCTGCTGGCACGGGTCCGCGAGCGCGGGACCGTCGATCTCGAGTACGGCAATCGCGACGTCCGCGTCCGCGGACGGATGGCGCCGGGCCTCGCCGGCGAGCTGCGGGCCGCCGCGGCGCGCTGGTCCGAGACGCTCGCCGCAGACGGAGTCCCGACCTGACGCCCGTCGGCGAGGGTCCGGCGGTCCGCCGGGCCGGCACGGGCCTGCTCCCGTCGGGCGGGCGGGTGACCTGGTCGGTGGCCGACGGGGTCCGCGGTCGCCGTTGGCGATCGATCCTCGTCGACGGCAACGACGTCGTCGGCGTGGTCCTCCTCGAGTCGGCGCCCGACGGCGCACCCGTGAAGCTGGAGGTGGCCTCGGCGGCCGGCCTGCTCACGCTGCACCCGGACGGGTCGACGCTGCACGGCAACGTCGTGAGGCCCACGGGCATGGAGCACGTCGCCGTGCCGTGGCGGGACGGCAGCCTGCTGCTCGCCGTGGGCACGCCGACCACCGCCGCCGCGGCGGCACGGACGCTGGCGGAGCGGGTCGGGATCGGCCAGGGGCACACGGTCCCGGGCGTCAGCGTCGACGCGCAGCTGCACGTCCGCGCCGTGACGTACCGGGTCGCCCGTGTCGGGCCGCGCGGGTGGTGGTTCGTGACGGCGGACACCGGGCAGCAGACCGGCGTGACGCTCGATCTCGACGGAATCCCGCTCCTCGCCGAGGCCGTCGACTGGCCCCTGGAGCTCGAGCCACCCGCCTGAGGCCGGCCCACGGCGTCCTTCGTGGACCGACTGTGGACAACTTCCCGAAATCGCGTCGCGAAGTCCGGAATCTGTGGATAAGGCCGTTGTGGCGGCCGACCGAGGCGGCGTAGGATTCGTCTTGCCCGAAGGGGCAGTGAAACCGACTACGGACCGGACGGTGCTTGCATCGACTGGACCGAAAGCGGGGACACGGTTCCTTCGGGCGCTTTGCTGTCTCCGGGCCTTTTGGGGCCAGCCCGTCGAGCGCAACGCGGCGTCCCCCGGTCGCTACGCTTCGCGCGTGATCGACCCCACTGCGCCCACCGCCGAATCGGTCGGCGACAAGGCTCCGGTCGGTCCGCCCGCGTCGCCGCTCGTCGCATCCGGCGGCCCCGCGATCATCCTGCTCGCGGCACTCGTCCCGGAGCTGCGACCGCTCGCGCTCATCGGGCTGGTCGCCGGGTGGGCGGCGCTCCGCGTCGGTCGCCGTCCCGAGGCCATCGCCTGGGCGGCGGTGATCCCGGTGGCGATCGCGCTCGGCTGGCCGATCCTCGCGGGCGCCGACGTCCCCCTCGGGACGGCGTGCACGGACGTGGGCTCGGCGATCGTGGTCCGCAGGCTGGGGCTGGCCGTCGTCGTGCTGGCCGCCATCGGGGGGCTCGCGGCCGCGCACCGGTCCAGCCTCGCGGAGCTCGGGCTGGGACGCCCGCGCCCGCGTGACGCGGGTCTCGCGCTGCTGGGGTGCGTCGCGCTCGCGGCGGGTGGCCTCGTGATCGGTCCCGCCGTGGCCCGGCCGTTCTTCGGCCAGCTCGACTTCCCGGTCCCGCAGGCCGCGCTCCTGCCCGCGGTGGTGTTCGGGGTGGCGAACGGCGTCACCGAGGAGCTCCAGTACCGCGGCGCGATGCAGGCGTGGCTCGGGCGCCTGGCGCCCGCGTGGATCGCGATCGGGTTCCAGGCACTCCTGTTCGGGATCGTCCACGCTGGACCGGACGTCGTGGCGCTGCTCCCGGTCCATGTCGCGCTGCTCGCGGCCGTCGGTGCGGCGGGAGGCGTCGTCCGCGCGCGCACCGGGTCGCTGGTCATCCCGATCGGTGTCCACGTCGGCGCCGACATCGCCCTGTACGTGGGCCTCGCCTGCCGGGCCGTGCCGGCGTGAGCCCCTCCCGCACCGATATCGCGCCGGCAGGGGAGGGCCCGGACCGCGTGGTACCATCCCGCGCCGTGAACGACGGCCAGCGCTTCGAGCGGATGCTGCGCGTCGTCATCGCCGCCGCATCCCTCGGGATGCTCGCGATCCTGCTGTTCCCCGCGTACTACGCCACGCCCGACGAGGCGAAGTACATCGGGCTCGGCCTGAACGTCCTCGACGGCCGTGGCCTGGTCACGGTGTTCGGCGTCCCGTTCCCCAACCACTCACCCCTGTGGCCCCTCGCGCTGGCCCTCCCGCAGCGTCTCGTCGGCGTCGACGGGCTCGCCGTGGGCCACCTGCTGAACGCCATCGCTGCCGCGGCCGTGGTCGCGCTGACGGGCGTCCTCGGCTGGCGCGTCCGGCCGGCGGCGGGCGCGCTCGCCGCGGTCGTGATGCTCGCGTTCCCGTTCCTCGCGTCGAACGCGCGGACCGCGGGCCTCGACCTTCCCTCCACCGCGCTCACGCTCGCGTTCCTCGTCGTCGCCCTGCGGGCCATCGACCGCGGCTCGACGCCGCTAGCGCTCGCGTCGGGTGTCCTGTTCGGGCTCGGGTTCCTCGTCAAGGAGACCGCGCTGCCGTTCTTCCCCGTCCCGTTCCTCGTGGCGCTGCTGGTCGCCACCGACCTCGTGCGGCTCGCCCGGCTCGCCGCCGCAGCGGTGGCGACGGCGGCCGTCACGGTGTCCTGGTGGTTCGTCATCGACGCCAACATGGAGGGGACGGTCTATCGGCTGGGGACGCCCGCGTGGACGCTGGCCCCGATCACCGTCGGGCTGGTCATCCTCGTCGGGCTCGGCTGGAACGCCGGGTGGGTCGCACGCCGGACGGCGGGCGCGCGCGCGCGCGTGCACGTCCCGGCCTGGTTCGCGGCGAACTGGCGCGCGATCGTCGCCTGGGGCGGGCTCGCCGCCTGGTCGCTCGGGCAGCTGCTCGTCTACTCGCGCACGGCCAAGCTCGCCGGCCAGTCCCTGTTCCGGGTCTCGCAGTGGGCCTCCGACGTCCACTCGTATCTGCCCCACCTCGCGCTCCTGGTGGGCTTCGGGATCGGCGGCTGCCTGTTCGCCCTCGCGCTCCTGCGCCGGTCGCAGGGCGTGCGCGAGCTCGCCTTCGCGTCCGTGGCGGGGGTGCCGCTGGTCCTGCTGGTGCTCGCGATCGGCGAGACGCCACGCCACTACCTCACGAACCTCGCGCTCATCGCTGCGCTCGCGTCCGCCGGGTGGCTCCATGGCCTCGAGCGTGCGCGCGGCGACCGGCGCTGGGCGGTCGCCGTCGTCGCCCTGGTCGCCATCGGCGTGGTCGTCGCGCTGCGCACGCCC
>JAICUV010000259.1 GCA_025935655.1 Chloroflexota bacterium
CGGACACGCTGTACCGGAACCTCGTGTCGGTCCTCCCGTCGTTGCCGGACAGCGTGCACCTGACCACCTGGCCGGCCGAGGAGATGGCGGTCCACCGGGACGAGCCGCTGGAGCGCGCGATGGCCCTCGTCCGCGGCGCCGTCGACCTCGCCCGCACGCTGCGCGCGCAGGCCGGGCTGCGGACACGCCAGCCGCTGGCGACGGCGTGGCTCGCGGTGCCCGACCGCGGGCTGACCCTCGACGAGGAGCTGCTCGCGCTGTTCACCGACGAGCTCAACGTCCACGCCGTGGAGGTCATCGAGGACGGGTCCGCGCTCGTCGAACGACGGGTCAAGCCGCTGCTGCCCAAGATCGGCAAGCGCCTGGGGGCCGCGATCCCGGCCGTCATGACCGCGGCCCGCGATGGCGCCGTGGAGATCCATCCCGACGGGTCGGTCACGCTGGGCGGGGTGACGCTGGCAGCCGACGAGGTCGAGATCCAGGCGACGCCCCGGCCCGGTACCGCCGTTGCCGACCACGACGGCCTCGTCGTGGTGCTCGACACGGCGCTGACCCCGGAGTTGCGCGCCGAGGGCGACGCGCGCGAGCTGCAGCGCGCGGTCCAGGACCTGCGCAAGGAGGCCGAGCTCGACCTGGACGACCGCATCGTCCTGTGGGTCGACGGCGTGGCACCCGAGGTTGCGCCGTACCTCCAGTCCGTGGCCCGCGACACGCTGGCCGACGAGCTGCTGGCCGGTGTGCCGCCGGCGGGCGTCCCGGTCGCCGCGGTGCGGCTCGGGGCCGGCGAGGCGCGGATCGCGCTCCGGCGCACCGGCGACGGGGCCTGAGCGGATGACCGGCCCGGCGCCCGCCGTGGACCTCCTCGCGGACGAGCCGCCCGAGGAGGAGATCGTGGACGACGGGGGCACGGGCTCCGGGGACGTTGATCGGCCGGCGCGGGCGTGGCGCGGCCCGTCGCCCGTGCGGTGGGTCCTGTTCGGCGTCGTCGCCGTCGCGGTCCTCGTGCTGGACCAGGCGACGAAGGCGTGGCTGGTGGCGACGCTCCCCAACCCGGGCGACCAGCGCGTGATCATCGAGAGCTGGCTCAACATCGTCCACGGGCAGAACAGCGGCGCGCTGTTCGGGCTGCTGCCCCAGTCGGCGCCGGTGTTCGCGATCGTGTCGCTGGGCGTGGTGGCGCTCATCGTCGTGTACCACCGCAGGGCAGGGCGCGGCTACCTCACCACGATCGCGCTGGGGCTTCTCCTCGGCGGGGCCATCGGCAACCTCCTCGACCGCCTGGAGTTCGGCTACGTCGTGGACTGGATCGACATGGGCATCGGCAGCTGGCGGTTCTTCACCTACAACGTCGCGGACGCGGCGATCACCACGGCGATCGTGCTGCTCATCGGCATGGCCTTCGTGCCGCGCCTGGCGGAGTGGGGCGCGGATGGCTGACGAGGCGGGGCTGCCGCCCGACGAGCTGGAGGTCGACGACCTCCTCGACGACGAGCCGCTCGACGACGACCCGGGCCTGCCGCCGGAGCCCGCGCCGTCGATCGAGCCCGGCCCGCGGGTCATCGGGGTCCCCGAGGGCGAGATCATCCGTCGCGTGGACCGCTTCGTCGCCGACCGGACGGGGCTGTCCCGGTCGTACGTCCAGAAGCTCATCAGCGAGGGGCTGCTGACGGACCAGGACGGGCGGCGGCTGCGCGCGAACTCCGAGCTGCGCGGCGGGTCGGTGACCCTCGAGGTCCCGCCGGCCGAGATCCCGTACCACCTGGAACCGGACCCGACGATCCCCATCGACGTCGTCTACGAGGACGACGACATCCTCATCGTCAACAAGCCGTCGGGGCTCGTCGTGCACCCGGCGCCAGGGCACTGGCGGGGGACGCTCGTCAACGCGCTCCTCGCGCGCGGCGACCACTACGGCGGGATCGCCGGGGTCGCGCGGCCCGGGATCGTCCATCGCCTGGACCGGGACACCTCGGGCCTGCTGGTCGTCGCCCGGAACGACGCGGCGCAGGCGGGCGTCATGGCCCAGCTCAAGGCACGCCGCGTGCGCAAGACCTACCTCGCGCTCGCACAGGGGTCCGTCGGGGCGAGCGTGGGACGGATCGAGGCGCCGATCGGCCGGGACCCCAAGGACCGCAAGCGGATGGCGGTCGTGGCGGACGGCCGGCGAGCCGTCACCGGCTATCGCGTCCGCGAGCGCTTCGCCGGCTGGACGCTGCTGGAGCTCGACCTCGTCACCGGACGCACGCACCAGATCCGGGTCCATCTCGCGGCGCTGGGCCACCCGGTCGCCGGCGACCCCGTCTACGGGACGGGGACGTCCCGTCGGGGCCCGGACGGCCTCGAGCGGATGTTCCTGCACGCCTGGAAGCTCGAGCTCGTCTCGCCGACGTCGGCCCGGCTCGTGCGGGCGGAGGCGCCGCTGCCGCCCGAGCTGGAGTCGGTCCTGCAGCTGCTGCGGGCGGGCGAGGCATCGGCGGGCCGTCGCCCGCAGGGAGGGGCCGGGTGACGATTCCGGAGGTCATCGAGGGGGCGCCCGGCGCGCTGCTGGTGATCATCAGCGGCCCGTCGGGGGTGGGCAAGGACACGATCATCGACGCGCTCCGCGCCCGGCCGCGGTCGCCCGACTACCACTACGTCGTCACGTGCACCACGCGCCAGCCCCGCCCAGGCGAGGTCCCCGGCGTGTCCTACCAGTTCCTCACGCACGCGCAGTTCCACGCGCTCGACGAGGCGGGCGAGCTGCTGGAGTCCGCCGAGGTCCACGGGAACCACTACGGGACGCCCAGGCGCGAGGTCTCGGACGCGCTCGTCGCCGGTCACGACGTCATCCTCAAGATCGACGTCCAGGGCGCGGCCGCGGTCAAGGAGCGCGTCCCCGACGCGCTGCTGGTGTTCATCGTCCCGCCCACGCTCGAGGCGCTGTTCCAGCGGCTCCGGTCGCGGGCCACGGAGACGGCCGACGAGCTGGAGATCCGGCAGCGCAACGCCGCCATCGAGCTCGCCCGCCAGGGCGACTACGACCGGGTCGTCGTGAACGAGACGGGCGAGATCGCGCGGACCGCGGCGGAGATCGAGGCGATCATCGAGCAGGAGAAGCGCCGGAACGCGGACCGGCGGATGCGGATCACGTAGCGCCGATGCTGGACCTCGAGGCCGCCGCGCGCGGGGCGGACGAGCCCCTCGTGGAGGTCGCGGTCGACGCCCCCGGGGGACCGGGACCGCGAACGTACACGTACCTGGCGCCTGTGGCCCTCGGCCGGCTCGAGGCCGGCGAGGCGGTGCTCGTGCCGTTCGGCAAGGGCGGCCGGCAGGCGATCGGCATCGTGCTGGGGCCGGCGAGCGCGGAGGCCTCCGGTCCCGAGCTGCGCCCGGTCACCGCGCTCGTCCGGTCCGACGGGCCGCTGCTGCCGCCGCTCTCGCTCGCGCTCGCGGCGTTCATCGGCGATCACTACCTCGCCCCGCTCGCGACCGTGATCCGGGCGATGCTCCCGCCGGGCATGCTCGAGCGTCTCGAGCTGGTTGCGGAGGTCACGCCCGAGGGCGAGGCGCGGCTGTCGATGCCCGAGCCCGGGCTGGCGCCCGTCGAGCTCGACCTGCTCGACGAGCTCGCCGGCCGGCCGCGCCCCGTCCGCGACCTGTCCACACCCGAGGGCCGGGCCGGCCTCCTGCGACGACTGCGCGCGCTCGCGGGCTCGGGGTTCGTCGAGCTCACCTGGACGCTGCTGGGGGCGGCGCTCGGGCCCCGCTACGAGCGGCGGCTGTGGCTCACGGAAGCGGGCTTCGCGGACGCTGCCGCGCTGGAGGCAGGGGAGCGGGTGGGCGGCAGGGCGCTGGGTCACCGCCAGCGCGCCGCGCTGCTGGAGCTCGCGGGGGACCCGGACGCGACGGGGTCCGCCGAGGGCGCGCAGGCGGGTCCGCTCGCCGAACGCCACGGCGCCGCCGCGATCGCCGGCCTCGTGCGGCGGGGCCTCGTCCGGGCCGAGGTCCGCGAGCGACCCCGACGCCCGCTCGCCGATCGCCCGGCCGGCCTGCGAGGCGCGCGCCCCCCCGCGTCCGCGTTCACGCCCGACCAGGCGGCGGCGCTCCGCCTCGTCCTCGAGGCGGTGGATCAGCACGACCCCACGCCGGTGCTGCTGGACGGCGTCACCGGCGGCGGCAAGACCGCGATCTACGTGGAGGCGATCGCGGCGTCGCTGCGGGCCGGCCGCCCGGCGCTGCTGCTGGTGCCCGAGATCGCCCTCGCGACCCCGATCATCGACCGGCTCCGCGCAGATCTGCCGGTGCGCATCGCGGTGGCCCACTCCGGGCTGGGCGAAGGGGAGCGCGCGGACGAGTGGCGACGGATCCGGGCCGGCGACGTGGACCTGGTCGTCGGGACCCGGACCGCGCTCCTCGCGCCGCTCGCGGACCTCGGCCTGATCGTCGTCGACGAGGAGCACGAGGCCGCCTACAAGAGCGACCGCACGCCGCGCTTCCAGGCCCGGGACGCCGCGGTGGTGCTGGGACGCCTCGCCGGGGCGGCGGTCGTCCTCGGGAGCGCGACGCCCTCCGTCGAGAGCATGGGACATGCCCGGGCGGGACGGTACCGGCGGGCGGTGCTGGCGACCCGCGCCTCCGGTCTCGAGCCCGAGGTCACCGCCGTGGACATGCGGGCGGAGCTCGCGGCGGGCAACCGCGGGCTGTTCTC
>JAICUV010000106.1 GCA_025935655.1 Chloroflexota bacterium
GGCGCTGTTGCGGTCGATCACGGAGGCCGCGGTCATCGTCTTCGGGGCGGAGGCCGCCTCGATCGCGCTCCACGAGCCGGACACGGACCAGCTCGTGATCCGCGTCGCGGCGGGGCCCCAGGGCGCGGGAGCCGTCGGGCTGACGTTCGCCGCGAGCACGGGCATCGCCGGGTACGTGTTCACCACGGGCCAGCCGCTCGCGGTGAGCGACGTGACCTCGGATCCCCGCTTCGACCGCGCCCGCGCCGAGACCACCGGCTACGTCCCGGGGTCGATCCTCGCGGTTCCGGTCCTCGACGACAGCGGCAGCATCGGCGTCCTCGAGGTGCTCGACGGGCAGGGCGAGGGCTCCAACACGCTGCGCGACCTGGATCTTGCGTCGGTGTTCGCGCGCCAGGCGGCGGTCACGATCAAGGCCGGGCGCGTCGAGCGCGACACGGCCGAGCTCCTGCGCCTGTCGCTCGCCCGCCTCGCCGCGGACCCCGAGGCAGACGCTGCCACCATCGAGACGGTGGTGGGCGACATCGCCCGCCACCTGGACGACGAGGCCGGGGGGCGGCTGTGGGCGCTCGCCGACGCGGTCGCCCGCGCCCGGCACGCGTCGCCGGACCAGCTCGGCCTCGTCGTGGAGATCCTCGAGGCGCTCGCGCGCCGGTCCGCCCGGCCCGCGCCCCGCTCGTTCCGCCGGTGAGCCTGGACCTGCCGGCCTGGAGCGAGCCGTTCGCCGAGGGCAACCGCGAGGGCCTCCGCCACCGGGGACCATGGGGCCGGGTCGATCGCGACTGGGCGTTCGGTGACGGGAGCGGTCGCGGGCTGCGCGTCGCGATCATCGACTCCGGCGTGGAGCGGGACCACCCGGCGGTCGGCGGCCGGCTCGTCGAGAGCGTGGCCGTGGAGCGGGTCGGCGACGAGTGGGAGGTCGTGCCGACCCAGCCGATGGACGTCGTGGGGCACGGGACGGCGTGCGCCGGGATCATCCACGCGCTCGCGCCCGAGGCCGAGATCGTCTCCGTGCGCGTCCTCGGGCCCGACAACCGCGGCAACGGCGGCGCGTTCGCCACCGGGCTGTGGTGGGCGATCGAGCAGTCCGGCGCCTCGGTGGCCAACCTGTCCCTGTCCTCGCGCAGCGAGGCGTTCTTCGGGCCGCTCCACGAGCTTGCCGACGAGGCCTACTTCCGCAACGTGCTGCTCGTGTCCGCCGCGAACAACGTGTCGGTGGCGAGCTACCCGTCGCTCTACGCGTCGGTGGTCTCGGTCGCCGCCCATGACCTGCCGAGCGCGGACGCGTGGTTCTACAACCCGGCGCCGCCGGTCGAGTTCGGGGCGTACGGGCTCAACGTGGACGTCGCCTGGCGCGGCGGCACCAGGATGGTCGTGACGGGCAACAGCTTCGCGGCCCCGCACATCGCCGGCTACGCCACGCGCATCCGGGCCGCACACCCCGGTGTCACCCCGTTCGAGACCAAGGCGCTCCTCGCCGCCACCGCCGACAACGCCGGCGTCGCCTAGCCCGAGCCTCGGGCACGGGCCGGCCGCCCCGGGCATGCGAAACGGCCGGCCCGAAGGCCGGCCGTTGGAGGAGCAGGTGGGCGTGTGCCCTGGACGCTAGCGGTCGCCGTGCGGGTTCTCGCCCGGGGCCCGCTTCGCGAAGCCATGGCCCTCGACGTCGTCGGTGCCGTCGTTCTCGGGGGTCCAGCCACGCCCGCGGCTGCCGATGCCCTCGGGGCCGGCCTCGCTGCCGTCGACGTTCGGGATCCGCCCGCCGGCGCCCGTCCGATGGCCCTCGGTGTCCGTGCCGTCGATCTCCGGGATCGGGCTGCGGCCCTTGCCGCCGATGCCGTCCGGCCCGCCGTCCGCGCTCGGCGGCATCGGCGTGATGTGCTTGTTGCCCATGTGACCCTCCACGTCATTCGTGTCGATGTAGTCCCCGCCCGTGCCAGGCAGGCTCTCCCCGAACAGCTGGCTCGTGCCCTTGTCGTCAGCCATCTCGGCCTCCCTGGCGATCCTCCGGGGGTGTGAGCGGAGGATCTGGTGCGTGCGTTCGTCATCTGACGTGGTGCGAACTGTAAACGCCCTGTCCAGCCCCCGGTGATGCCTCGGTTCACACGGTGGGTGTCGCATCCCTGACAGGTCAGGGGATCTCGACGCCCTCGAGCCGGAGGAGGGCTCGCTTGAGGTCGAGCGCCGCCTCCACGCCACCCCAGGCCGCCGCGCCGTAGCCCCCGATCGACCCGTCCGCGGCGATCACGCGATGACACGGGACCAGGAGGCCGACCGGGTTGCGGCCGACGGCGCCGCCGACGGCGCGGGCGGCACCCGGGCGGCCGATCCACCGCGCGACCTCCCCGTAGCTCGCGGTCTCGCCGCGGGGGATCGTGCGCACGGCTCCGAGCACGAGCCGGTCCCAGGCGCTGCGGTCGGCGATATCCACCGGGATCGCACCCAGGTCCGCCGGCTGCCCGTCGAGGGTGGCCGCCAGCGCGTCGCGCGCCGCGGCTGCGATGGCGCGGGCCGGGCCGTCGGGCGCCTCACGGAACGGCACCGGATCCCCGAGCCGGCGGCGTGCCATGCCGGCGCGGAACCCCTCCGGCGTTCCCAGCAGCTCCGCCGCGACGACGCCGTCGGCGCCCGCGGCAATATGCACCGGACCCCAGGCCGATGGGATGGTGACGAGCACGATGGGCATGAATACTCGGGCCATTATGCAGTCGATACGCCTCGGGCTTGCATTCCTTCCACCGGTCCTGCACACTGCGCGAGCAATGTCGAACCCATTCCTCGTCACCGCCGACGCCAAGAAGAAGCCGTGGCGGCCCTGCCGGAAGGCCGGGGCCCTGGGGCTCTGACGGCGCGCGAGCGACGACCACTGGAGCCTCCGGGACCGGAGGCGCCGAGGGGCCGCGGACACCACTGATGGTGCCGCGGCCTTTGTGATTCTTCGGACCTCCGGAACCGCGGCTCGAACCGCGAAAGGACGATCCGAATCATGCACCTCCTCGTCTATGGACCGGGCCGCCTGGGCACGGCGATCTGCGGCGCCGCCACGGCGGCCGGCTGGAGCACGGCGGTCGTGGGACGACCGGGCGACACTCGCCGAGCGGCCGCGCCCGCGGCGGACGTCGTCATCGACGCGTCGAGGGGCGACGCGCTCCTCGGCAACCTCGAGCACGCGCTCGCCGCCGGCAACCGCCGGTTCGTGCTCGCGACCAGCGGCTGGGACGCGGATACCGCCCTCGTCCGGGACCGGCTCCTGGAGGCGGGCGCCGCCGCCGTCGTGGCGCCCAACCTGTCGCTCGGCGCGGCACTGTTCATCCGGCTCGTGGAGACCGCGGCGGGCTCGTTCGCGGCAGCCCGCACCTTCGAGCCATCCATCGTCGAGTGGCATCGCGCCGGCAAGGCCGACCGGCCGTCGGGCACGGCCCGCTCGATCGCGAGCCGCATCGTCGCGGTGGACCCGCGCTGGGCCGGCCCGGACGAGCCGCCCGGCGACACGCCCGGCCGATCGCCGCTCGAGGTGTTCGGCGTCCGCGCCGGTGGCGCGCCCGGGACCCACCTCGTGACCTTCGACGGCGCCGGCGAGTCCGTCGAGCTGCGCCTCACGGCCCGCGACCGGACCGCGTACGCGGACGGCGCGCTCGCGGCGGCCTCCTGGCTCACCGCGGAGCGGCGCGACGCCGGCCTCCACCCGTTCGATGCCGTCGTGGACGCCCTCCTCGAGGCGCCCGTTCCCGTCCCCGCCTGACCCCGTTTGCAGCAACCGAGACCCCAGGGAGACCGACATGGCCCGCATCACCCGATCCGCTTCCGCCCGCACGCCCCGGCTTCGTGGCGCATTCACCGCGCTGGTCACGCCTCTCACCACCGACGGCGCCATCGACGAGGTCGCGTACCGGCGACTCGTCGCGTGGCAGGTCCTCGCCGGCATCGACGGGCTCGTCCCCGTGGGCACGACCGGGGAGTCGCCGACGCTATCCAGCGCGGAGCGCGACCGGCTCATCGAGATCGCCGTGACGACGGTCGCCGAGCGCCCGTCCCGGACGCGCGTCCCCGTGATCGCCGGGACCGGCAGCAACGACACCCGCGCCTCGATCGAGGCGACGCGCCGGGCCGCCGCGCTGGGCGCGGACGCAGCGCTGATCGTGACCCCGTACTACAACCGCCCGGACCAGCGGATGCTCGACGCGCACTTCCGCGCGATCGCGGACGAGGGCGGCCTGCCGATCGTCGTGTACAACGTCCCGAGCCGGACGGGGGCCAACGTGGAGGCCGACACGTTCCTCCGGCTGGCCGAGCACCCGCGGGTCGTCGCGGTCAAGGAGGCGAGCGGCAACATCGAGCAGATCGCGGTGATCTGCCGCGACCGGCCGCGTGACGTGGCGGTCCTCGCCGGCGACGACGCGGCGACGCTGGCGGTCCTCGCCATGGGTGGCGACGGGGTCGTCTCCGTCGCGAGCAACCAGGTCCCGGCGGAGATGAGCGCCCTCGTGGCGGCATGGCATGCCGGCGATGCGGACGGCGCCCGCCGGATCCACGACCGCTGGCTGCCACTGTTCAGGGCCAACTTCCAGGGCGCCCCGAACCCGGTGCCGGCGAAGGCCGCGCTGGCGGCGATGGGGCTCATCGAACGCGATGCCACCCGCGCGCCGCTGCTGCCGCTCGACGACGCCCCGCGAGCCCGGCTCACGGACCTGCTGCGCACCCTCGGGCTCATCGACGCGGGCGGCCGGGTCAGCGCGCCTGTCGAGGATGGGGCGGCCGCATGACCCCGGTCGTTGAACGCCCGGTCGCCGCGTCGATCCTCGACGAGCTCGACGCCGGGACCCGGCGCGCGGCAGTCCCGGACCCGTCAGCTACCGGCGGCTGGCGGACCGATCCCGAGGTCAAGGCCGCGATCCTCGCGTGCTTCCGCGACCGCGCGACCGAGACCTGGGACCTCGGCGGCGTCCTCCGCTTCCGCGACCGCGTCGGCCTCCCGCCCAAGTCGCTCCTCGACGGGCGGGAGGCGGACGCGGCCATCCAGGCGGGCCGTCCGTGGCGGATCGTCCCCGGCGGGACCTCCGTGCGGGCCGGCACCTACCTGGGGCCGGGCGTCGTCGTCATGCCGCCCTCGTTCGTCAACGTCGGCGCGTGGATCGGCGAGGACTCGATGATCGACAGCCACGTCCTCGTGGGCTCGTGTGCGCAGGTCGGGGCGCGAGTCCACCTGGCCGCGGGCGTCACCCTTGGCGGCGTGCTCGAACCCGCAGGCGCCCGGCCCGTCATCGTGGAGGACGACGCGTTCGTGGGGGCGGGGTCGTCGCTCCTCGAGGGCGTCCTCGTCGGCGCGGGAGCCGTCATCGGCGCCGGGGTCGTGCTGACCGGGACCTCCCGGCTCTACGATCTGGTGCGCGGGCGGGTGCGCAGCGGCACGCCGGACGAGCCACTCGCGGTCCCGGCCGGGGCCGTGGTGGTGCCGGGAGCCCGCTCGCTCGCAGGGGACTTCGCCCACGAGCACGGGCTGTCGGCCTCGGTGGCGCTGCTCGTCAAGGACCGCGATGCTGGGACGGACGCCCGGGTCGCCCTGGAGGACGCCCTTCGATGACACCGACGGCGACGCGCCCCGGCATCCACCACGCGGGCCTGTTGGGCGGCGTGGACCCGGAGGCCCTCGCCGCACGGTTCGGGACGCCGTTCTACGCGTACGACCTCGACGTCGTCGCCGACCAGGTCGCATCGCTGCGGGAGGTGCTCCCGCCGTCCTTCGACCTCGCCTACGCGGCCAAGGCGAACCCGTTGCTCGCCGTGCTCCGGCACCTGGCCTCGCTTGGCGTCCGCGTGGACGTGGCGTCGGGCGGCGAGCTGCGGCACGTCCTGCGGGCCGGGTTCGACCCGGGTCGCGTCGTGTTCACCGGGCCGGGCAAGCGCGACGAGGAGCTCGACGCGGCGGTCGGCGCGGGGGTCGGGGTCGTGACGGTGGAGTCGCGCAACGAGCTGCGCCGGCTGGCTGCCATCGCCGCGGCTCGCGGCCGCGTCCAGCCGGTCCTGCTCCGGCTGTCGATGTCCGCCGCGGGCGGGAACGAGCGCGTCCGGATCATCGGCGACGAGGGCGCCGGCAAGTTCGGCATGGATCTGGGGGAGCTGCGGGCGGCAGCCGCGGACGCCGTCGCCTTGCCCTCCCTCGAGCCGCTCGGGGTCCATGCGTTCGGCGCGTCCAACCTGCTCGACGCGGGCCTGCTCGCCGCGCACGTGGAGGCGACGGTCGGGACCGCGGCCGCCGTGGCGCGCGAGGCCGGCTTCGAGCTCCGGCTCGTCGACGCGGGTGGCGGCCTCGGGATCCCGTACCGGGACGAGGAGCCTGCCCTCGACCTCGAGGCGCTGGGGGAGCGGCTGGCGGCGGTCGGCGGCCGGATGGCCGCCGATCCGGCGACGGCAACCGCGCGCGTCGTCGTCGAGCCCGGTCGGTTCCTCGTCGGCGCCGCCGGGGCGTACGTCGCACGCGTCATCGACACGAAGACCGTCGAGGGCTCGCGGGTGGCGATCCTGGACGGCGGGATCAACCACGTCCTGCGGCCGGTGCTGGTGGGGCAGGAGCACCGGGTCGTGGCGCTGACCGGCGCGGCGGCGGGTCGCGTGACACCGGGTGCGCCGTCGGTCACGGTCGCGGGTCCCCTGTGCACCGGCCTGGACATCCTCGCCCGCGCGGCGCCGCTCGACGGCCTGGCCGCAGGCGACCTCGTCGCCGTCCTCGACACCGGGGCCTATGGCGCGACGGAGGCGATGCCCCTGTTCCTGTCACACGCGATGCCCGCCGAGGTGGTCCTCCGCGGCGGCGTGCCCGCGCTCGCCCGTCCACGGATCGAGCCCGAGACCTGGCTCGGCTGGCACCTCGACGACGCGGGCGGGTGACCGGCCCGCAGGCGGACGGCCCTGCGCTCGAGGCCCTCGTCGCCCGCGCGGAGGCGCTCGCCACCCCTGGCCGGCGCCGGATCCTGGGCATCGCCGGGCCACCGGGCGCCGGCAAGTCCACCCTGGGCCATGCCGTGTGCGAGGCGCTCGACGGCCGCGCGGTCCTCGTGCCGATGGACGGCTTCCACCGCTCGAACGAGGAGCTCGTGACGCTCGGGCTGCGGGATCGCAAGGGGGCTCCGGAGACCTTTGACGCCACGAGCTTCGTCGAACTCCTCGGCGCCCTGCGGTCCGGCGCCGCCGTCCTGGCGCCCGACTTCGATCGCGAGCAGGACCGGGTCGTCCCGGACGCGATCCCGGTCGCGGCCGACGTGCCGCTCGTCGTGGTGGAGGGCAACTACCTGCTGCTCGAGGAAGGCGCGTGGGCAGCTGTCCGCGACCTGCTCGACGAGGCCTGGTACCTGGTCGGCGACGACCGGCGCGTCGAGCGCCTCATCGCGCGCCACGTCGCGCACGGCCGGACGCCCAAGGCCGCGCGGGCGTGGGTCCTCCGCAGCGACGAGGCGAACGCCCGGCGCATCGCCCCCACCGAACCCCGCGCCGACCTCGTGATCCGGGGCTTTGTCGGCCGGTAGGGTCGCGGTCGCCCTCGTCCGGGGACCCCGCGGCACGAATCCGGACCGTCGGGGCGAGCGCGGGGACACGGCGTCCCCGGCATGGCGCCGGCACGGGCCCAGGGAGGCGCCGCGCCGCATGCACGGGGACGGGCGAGCCCCATCGCGGCATCGATGCGCGAGAAACCTGACTGCCAGTCCCAGGGTCCAGCGCCGCGCGGGCCAACGGCTCCACCCACGGGTGACCCGGGTCCCGGACGCTTCGTGACGGAAGACCCCCTTGGACGCGGCGACCGCGGCGCGTATACTCCCCCCTAGTATGAGTGACCTGTCAGCCGCCCAGCCCATCGAGATCATCCTCCCCATCGAGGGGATGACCTGCGCATCGTGCGTCAACCGCATCGAGCGGTTTCTCAAGAAGACGCCCGGGGTGGCGGACGCCGCGGTCAACCTCGCCACCGAGAAGGCCACGGTCCTCGTGGACCCCGCGACCGCGGGCCGCGACGAGCTGGTCAAGGCCGTTGAGGCCGCGGGCTACGAGGTCAAGGCGGAGGCCACCGTGTCCGAGGCGCAGGTCGCCGCCGCCTTCGACGCGGAGCTGAGCGCCGAGGACCTCGAGCGGGAGCGGGCGCAGCGCGAGACGCTGTTCCAGGCCCTGGTCTCCATCGGTGCCGCGATCGTGTTCATGGTCCTGATGTTCACGCCCCAGACGCGGATCGCGATGGAGGACATCAACAAGCTGATCCTGTGGCCGGCGACGTTCATCCAGTTCTGGGCGGGCGGCCGCTTCTATCGCGCCGCGTGGCGGGCCGGCAAGCACGGCGGCATGACGATGGACACGCTCGTCGCGATCGGCACCAGCGCCGCCTGGGCGTACTCGGTGTTCGTGACGATGTGGCCCGAGATCGTCCACCAGGCCGGGCTCCACCCGGAGACGTACTTCGACAGCGCCACGATCATCATCGGGCTCATCCTGCTGGGCCGGTGGCTCGAGGCCCGCGCCAAGGGCCGCACGACCGGCGCGATCCGGCGGCTCGTCGGGCTCCAGGCGACCACGGCGCGGCGGCTCCGCAACGGCGTCGAGGAGGACGTGGAGCTCGCGGTCGTCGTCCCCGGCGACCTGCTCCGCGTCCGACCGGGCGACAAGGTCCCGGTCGACGGCGTCGTCGTCGAGGGCACGTCCGCCGTCGACGAGTCGATGCTCACCGGCGAGCCGATCCCGGCGACGAAGCGTGCGGGCGACGAGGTCATCGGCGCGACCATCAACACCACGGGCTCGTTCGTGATGCGCGCCACGCGCGTGGGCCGCGACACCGCGCTCGCGCGGATCGTGGACCTCGTCCAGCGGGCCCAGGGGTCCAAGGCCCCCATCCAGCGGCTGGCGGACCGCATCTCCGAGGTCTTCGTCCCGGCCGTGATCATCGTGGCCGCGCTGACCTTCGCGGCATGGTTCCTGTTCGGCCCCGAGCCCCGGGTGACGCTCGCGCTCACGGCGTTCATCGGGGTCGTGATCATCGCCTGCCCGTGCGCCATGGGCCTCGCGACGCCCACCGCGATCATGGTCGGCACCGGGAAGGGCGCCGAGGCGGGAATCCTCGTCCGCGGCGGGGAGGCGCTCGAGGCGGCCGGACGCATCGACACCGTCGTCCTGGACAAGACCGGGACGCTTACCCTGGGCAAGCCGGCCGTCACCGCGATCCTCACCGCGAACGGCGCCGAGGAGGCCCGCGTCCTGGACCTCGCGGCGTCCCTCGAGCAGGGCTCCGAGCACCCGCTGGGCGAGGCCATCGTGCGGCGGGCCCGCGAGCAGGAGCTCGGCTTCGGGAAGGCCGCGGGCTTCGAGGCGATCGTCGGCCGCGGCGTCCACGGGACGCTGGACGGGGTCGAGGTCGTCGTGGGCAGCCGGCGCCTCATGGAGGAGCGCGGCGTGGCGCTCGAGGCGTTCGGCGAGGCCGCGGCGCTCGCGGCGGCCGACGGCGCGACGCTCGTCTACGTGATCGCCGACGCGACACCGGTCGGCGCGATCGCGATCGCGGACCCGGTGAAGGCCGAGTCCGCCGAGGCCGTGCGCGACATGCACGCGGCGGGGCTCGACGTGTGGCTGCTGACCGGCGACGCGCGGGCGACCGCCGAGGCCGTTGCGCGCCAGGTCGGCATCCCGGCCGACCGCGTGATCGCCGAGGTGCTGCCGGGCGACAAGGACGCCACCATCGAACGGCTCCAGGCCGACGGCCGCCGGGTCGCGATGGTCGGCGACGGCATCAACGACGCGCCGGCCCTCGCCCGCGCGGACCTGGGCGTGGCCATCGGCACGGGCGCGGACGTCGCGATCGAGGCGTCCGACGTGACGCTGGTGGGCGGCGACCCGCGGCTGGTGATGTCGGCGATCGCGCTCTCGCGCGCCACGATCCGGGTGATCCGCCAGAACCTGTTCTGGGCGTTCGCCTACAACGTGCTGCTGATCCCCGTGGCGATGGGGGTCCTGTACCCGGCCTTCGGGATCACGCTCAACCCGGCGATGGCGGCGGCGGCGATGGCGCTGTCGAGCGTCAGCGTCGTGACCAACTCGCTCCGCCTGCGGTCGGTGGACGTCCGGCCTGGCCACGTGACGCAGCTGCGGCGCGGGCCGATCGGGCTGGTCCGGGACGGGGCGTTCCTCGTCGTCGTGGCGCTCCTCGGCCTGACGCTCGCCGGCACCGTGCTGGCGGCGGACCGCGCCGTGACCGCCGCCCTGCCCCAGCTCGACATCACCGCCCGCAACGTGCGGTTCGAGCCCGCCGACGTCACGGTCCGCGCGGGCGACTGGACCGCGCTCGAGTTCACGAACGCGGACGCGGTCGTCCACGACTGGATGGTCGAGGGCATCCCGAACCTCGATGTGGTGGCCCGGCCCGGGCAGACGGCGACGCTGAGGTTCGTGCTCGATACCCCGGGCGAGTACATGATCGTGTGCTCGATGCCCGGGCACGCCGAGGCCGGGATGGTGGGCACCCTCACGGTGCTCCCGAGGGAGTAGGGGGCGCCTACACTCGCCTCA